>JBEDAD010000111.1:0-3633 GCA_041177985.1 Bacteroidota bacterium
CCCACGATTTAGGAGTTCATTTATTCGATGAAAAAATTTGCGACGCGTTTGTAGCGGAAGTGGATGAGAAAATTATCGGTTTTGCCCTTTTTTACACGAATTATTCTACGTGGAAAGGAAAATGTTTGTACTTGGAAGATTTTTTTGTTTTACCTGAATTTAGAGGAATTGGAATCGGTTCGAAACTATTCGATGCGGTTGTTTCCCTTGCGAAGGAACGCGGTGTAAAACGCATGGACTGGCAGGTATTGGATTGGAATACGCCCGCTTTGAATTTTTACGAAAAGAAAAAAGCACATTTAGATCCTGAATGGGTAAACGGTCGTTATTTCTTTTGATTCTATTATTTCGTTTAATTTATTTCCTATTTACTGCTAGAATTTAAACCATTTTCCTACAGATTTGTTTTTTAGTAACAGTTATTCTTATGAAAAATATTCTTATTGCAGGAGGAACCGGTTTAGTTGGTTCTAAGTTGGTTTCTATTTTAAAGGAGAAAGGCCACACCGTTTCCGTTTTATCGCGCAATCCCAAAGAAGAAGGACAATTTTTTTGGAATCCTGCTGAAGGAAAGATAGACGAAAGTAGGTTAAAGGAAGTTCAAGTTCTAATTAATTTGAGTGGTGCTGGAATTGCTGATAAGCGCTGGTCAACTGCCAGAAAGAAGGAATTATTCCAATCTCGTATTGGTACAAATACATTTCTATTTCAAAAGGCAATTGAAATGCCAAATTTGGAACAATTTATTACCTCGTCTGGAATAAATGCATACGGATTTGAGGATCCTGAAAAATGTTTTGTGGAAGACGATTCTTTTGGAAAAGATTATATCTCACAATTGGTGAAAGATTGGGAAGAAAGTGCAGATCTTTTCCAAGGTGTTTGTAAAGTAGCAAAAATTAGAACTGCTGTGGTGCTGGCAAAAGAAGGTGGCGCCTTGCAGAAAATGTTACCACCAGTTAAATTAGGAATCGGTTCAGCCTTGGGAACTGGTGATCAAACCATGTGCTGGATTCATGCGGACGATTTGTCGCGATTATTTGCACATGTAATAGAATTTCAGTTGGAAGGAGCTTATAATGCGTTAGCGGGAACATGTAGCAATTTAGAATTTACAAAAAATCTTGCGAAAGTGCTGCAAAAGCCTTTTTGGTTTCCGTCAGTTCCAGCTTTTATGATGCAATTACTTTTTGGAGAAATGTCGATAATCTTGTTAAAAGGCTTGAAAGCTTCCAATGATAAGATAAAATTAACCGGTTTTGACTTCCTTTATACTGATGTGAAAGCGGCACTTAAAACGGTTGTTTAAGTGAAAATAAATTAGCGCAGTTATAAGAATCTATTGCGTTTTAAAATTCGATCAATCGGGATATAAATATTTCCAAAAATCTCATGTCTACTTACGGAGTCTAAACTAAATTCCACTTTTGTACCATTTTGTGTCCAAATACCAGAATTATCGCCATGGCTTTCTGTCTTTGGTGTAAATTGGCCACTGTGGAAAATGAAATAATCGCCAGTATTTCTCATTTTAAGTTGCGGAGAATACAAGAACCGGTATAATCCATCTTCTTTGGTGAGGATTCCTTTAGATAAAAGTTGGTTAATTAATTTTCTGCCATTTTTATTTACTGAAAATAGCACCGAAAATCCCGGAATTTTAACTTCTTTTTCCTTTACAACTTCACTGATATTAAAGTCATCGTCCAAAACAGATTCAATATAGGTTTCTTTTACAAGCTGGTAACCGCCTAATCGCATGGAAAGATCTCCTTCCCAAGCTTCTAAAAATCCAACAGTTGGGAAACTAACTTTCTTTCCTATTTTCACTAGCCATTTATACAAAGGATCTTGTGGTGAATTACGCAGTTTCGAAATGTCCAAATGAACGTTCAGCATCTTATTGGTGAATTCGCCGGATTTTAAATTTAATCCTTCCTTTTTCATGGAAATATTTAAAGGATTTTTATTTCGAATGTAAGCCAATAAACTAAAACTTACAGAGTCACTGTCGTGTGCAAAAATTGCTGTTTCCACACCATTTTCTTTTAATTTTCTCCAGTTCGAATACAGGACTAGTTTCTCATCCTTGAATTGTTTCTCCGTTAAAAATGACTTCCAAGCAGGTGAATAATCGCCATATTTTGCTTGCGTCACACGGTTAAAGGCAGCTTTGAAATTACCACCTTTATAAATAAACAAATAATTATTGCTATAGGTTAGGTACCCATTTTCTTTTTTTATTTGAAATACTTTCTGATCATTCATCAGTGTGTCTTTTATCTCGACAAACTTTCGCAATCGTTCAATTCCTTCTAAAATCTTTGAACTATCACTGACCTCAATAATAGCGCCCCAATTTCCAGTTTCATTGGCAAATAAGTATGCGGGATTTTGTAAATTTAGCCCATACATTTTTCCTTGACTCAATAAGAATTCATACGAAAAAAGATCTCGAAACGGTACTTTGTGGTAAAATAACATGCCGCTGGTTTCTCGTGCAACGTCAAGAATATAAGCGCGCCCTAGAAAATCCGCTTCCGGTAATCTGTCCACAATTAGGGGCGCTTCGGTTTTTTTAAAAATATAAGGGCGTAAAACCAAAAACGCAGCTAAAGCAATTGCTAAAATAAAAATTAAGGAAATCTTTTTGAACATGTTTTGCGTGTTCTATTTAGAAATTACGTAAACGCTATTCAAAAGGTCTAACAAATATTTTCCGGAATTATCATATATTCCTTCGAAATTATAAACCAGTTTAAAGTTCGTTTTTTCTGCAGAGGTTTTCGAACTTGTCAACTCCATAGTGCCTGTTTTGCCGCGCATTGCGTCAATAATTGCATTTTGTTCCGCATTGAAAAAGTCGCGTGGGAAACGTTCAATTGCTTGTGCCCAATCAATCATCCCATAAACAAAACCACTTTTCTTAGACTTTTTAGACTCCTTTTTCGATAATGCTTCCTTACCGTAGCCATTTGCATGATTTATAGCCAAGTCTTCGTCATTTGTAAAAATGAAAAGTCCGTTTTTATTGATCATATACAAAGGTGCTGATTCTAAAATAGCGTTTTCGTAAACCCAATAATTTCCTTTGTTTTCAAAGCGGGAAGTAAGACGGGAAAGGTGTTTCAAGACCTTTTCAGGGATGTCTCCACGATCTGTTGTGAATCCAAGCGTAAATATTGGCATATCTTCTTCGGCTTCCGTTTCTTCTTCTATGTAGTTAAACTCTTCATCATAGGTGAAGATTATTTTTTTGGTTTTAATTTTTTTAATCCCATTAAACGTTCCAAACAAACTTCCTTTATACGTTCCAAAGAGTGCATCCTTATTAACGAATTCGTTTAACAATTCAATTGTAAGAACATTTGCTGACATTTGTGCGTTTCGCTCATCCGTCAAGATTGGCATTATTATTTTATATGCTTGTTCATATGCCTCGCGCAAGTCGATGTTGTAGGTAAAATATGCTGTATTATCGTTGTGAATATATTTCAATATGTTTTTGTCAAACTTCGAGTCATTCATTTTTTCATAAATCGAACCTAGTTCTTTTCCATAATGTGCTTCCATTAAAAATTCAACTGAATTTTCTTTCAATAGAAGATCTCCAAGTAAAACGTTTTCAGAATA
>JBEDAD010000112.1:0-4004 GCA_041177985.1 Bacteroidota bacterium
ATTTCCAATACAGAATTAGCCTTCGTCCAAACGATATGCAGGTTGGAAAAAATTTCGTTACAAATGTTCAAGTATACCAAAATGGGAATAAAACAGAAAAATGGTACCAGTTTAAAGTCCCGATTAGTGATTTTGAGAAAAAAGTAAATGGAATTCAGGATTTTCGTTCTATTCGCTTTATGCGAATGTTTATGAAAGGATTCGATGAGGAAGTATTGTTGCGTTTTGCCCGTTTGGAATTTATTCGTGGGGAGTGGAGAAGATACGTTCAAGATTTAACGCAACCAGGAGAAAGTGTTCAGACAGATCCAAACTTAACTTCCTTTACTATTGGAGCTGTTAATGTGGAAGAAAATGACCAACGCAGTCCAATAAAATATGAAATTCCTCCGGGAATTGTAAGAGAAGTTGATCCTTCGCAAACTTACCAACGCCAATTAAACGAACAATCCTTGGTTTTGGACATCTGTAATTTGCAGGATGGCGATGCGCGCGCAGCTTATAGAAATGTACAATTCGATGTCAGAACGTATAAGAAGCTGAAAATGTATGTGCATGCGGAAGAAGTTCTAACTGCATTGCCGCTTAATAACGAAGATCTTACCTTATTCGTTCGATTGGGAACAGATTTCAGCGATAATTATTACGAGTACGAATTACCATTAAATAAAACGGCTTGGGGGTCAACCTTGCCGGAAGATATCTGGCCGGAGGCGAATAATGTCGAAATCGTTTTCGATGATTTATTGAATTTAAAAAAGAAACGAAACAAATTAATTGAAAGTGGAAGCACCTCTGTTTCGTACGTTTTAGAATACGAGGGCATCGATCCTGCAAATTCCAAACGCGTTCTAAAGGTTAAAGGAAGTCCAAATTTACAAGGATTGCGTACTATCATGGTTGGTGTTCGAAATCCTGCCAAAAGTGATGAAAATCCTTGGCAGGATGATGGTCAGGCGGATTGCGCAATTATTTGGATTAACGAACTTCGCTTAACCGATTTCATTAGCGAGGGCGGTTCGGCTGCTGTTGCACAAATGCAAGTTCAAGTCGCTGATTTTGCAAATGTTGCCATGTCTGGAAATTACTCTGGAATTAACTGGGGAAGTGTGGAAAGCCGTGTGCAAGATAGACAGCGAAATGAACGAATTGGTGTAGATATGAATGCCAATGTGCAATTAGGTCAGTTTTTTGGTCGTCAAGCTGGTGTTTCTCTACCTTTCTTTTACGGTTATTCTCTTGGTTTAATCAATCCAGAATACGACCCGTTCAATCCTGATGTTCGCTTGGCGGATTATGATTTAGCTGAACGGAAAGATAAGGCAAGCAAAGGACAAGATTTTACGGAACGAAAGTCTTACAATTTCACAAATGTTAGAAAAGAAGCTAGAGCAGGTGCAACAGCTCAATTTTGGCGCGTTTCCAACTGGTCAGCAAATTATTCGTACGCAGAAAATCTGCACCGCGATTTCAATACAAATTTTGATCGAACCAAAACTTGGAATGGTGGTCTGAATTATAATTATTCCTTTGCTTCAAAACCTTTTGAACCATTTAAGAAGGCGAAATTTGCCCAAAAAACGAAGTGGTTAGCACTCGTGAAAGATTTTAATATTTTCCTTACTCCCAAAAACATTTCATTCACAAACGATGTTTTACGTTCTTACAATGAGCGCCAAGTTCGCAACAACATAGTTCCAGATTACGAATTCCAGCCAGTGTATGTGAAGCGTTTTACATGGAATAGAAATTATGCACTAGGGTACGATTTAACTAAAAATCTCAAGGCGAATTTCAGCGCAACAAATAGAGCAATTTTTGAAGAAGGCAACAGCCGAGTGGATAGAAAAAATGATCCCGCAGGTTACCGCGAGTTCAGTGATTCAATCCGTTCTCAAATTTCAACTTTTGGTAAAACGATGGATTATTCGCACAATTATAGTCTTAATTATACCCTTCCATTGGATAAAATTCCTTTAACGGATTGGATGACTGCGAATGTGAAATATGCTGGGACCTACAATTGGCAGCGTGCTCCTTTGGGACAAACAGACTTCGGAAATACAATTCAAAACAATAGAACAGTGAATTTTACTGGTCAAATGAATTTTACAAATCTGTATAATAAAGTTCCTTATTTCAAGAAGGTGCTTAGTGATGGAAAAGGCGGAGGAAGAGCGAATGTTGGTCCTAAGGATGTTGGAGGTAGAAATACTGGCGCAAAACCGGAAAAACCAGCAATTGAGAATGCAGAACCGGAAAAGCCGGAATCCGAAATGACGGATAAAGAAAAACGTAAAGCAAAGCGTTTAAAACGCAAGGAAGAGCGCAAAAAGAAACGCGAGGAAGCGGAGAAAAAACGTGGTGGAAAAGTTCATCCTGTTGGCGGTTTCTTTGCAAGAGCAATAATGACCGTTCGAAACGTTTCAGGAACTTATGCGCTAAGCGATGGAACAATGTTGCCAGGATACAACCAAGAATCAAGTATCCTAGGTTTCAATAGCAGTTTCAATGCGCCGTTAGGTGGTTTTGTGTTTGGACAACAACGCTATGATATTTGGGGGAAAGAAACTGGTTATAACATTGCGACAACTGCTGCTTCAAATGGTTGGCTAGTTAAAAATCAGGATTTGAATAAGCAATTTACGATGACGCATTCACAGAATTTGAATCTTCGCGCATCTTTGGAGCCATTGAAAGACCTAACGGTAGAACTTACTGTGACAAGAACGTATGGTAATAATTCCAGTGAATTTTACCGTTGGAATGAAGATTCGCAACAATTTGAAGGACAAAGTAGGGTAGAAACGGGAACACTGACGTATTCAAATATTAGCATTGGTTCAGCATTCACAAAATTGGGCGCACGCGATTACCAATCCGAGACATTCACTAAATTATTAGCCAATCGTGTTTTAGTTTCTGAATTGTTGGGGGCGAATAATCCAAGTTCAAATCCCTTGGTTTCCGGTTACTACGCTGGATATGGTGGCACCCAACAAGAAGTTATAACTGGTGCGTTTTTGACAGCATTTTCCAACAGGGGAATGAGTGAAAAGAATATTAATCCGGTGAAAAATATGCCTTTACCGAATTGGTCTATAAATTACAATGGCTTGACAAAAATGGAATTTGCTAAGAAATATGTGAAGAATTTCGTGATTCGTCATGCGAATAGTTCTACGGTTAGTGTCTCCGGATTACAAACTAACTTGAATGCGGAATTTGATGAAAATGGAAACGCATCTGCTTTGGATATAAATAATAATTTCATTGCAGGACGCCAAATTCAAAATGTTACAATTTCTGAACGGTTTTCTCCATTAATTGGTATAGATGCTACTTGGACAATTAAAGGCCAAGGTTTGATAACAAAATTCGAATACAAAAAGGATAGAAGTGCAACGCTTTCCTTAAATAACAATCAAATAACCGAAATTTTAGGAAACGAATGGATTATTGGAACGGGCTATAAATTTGCAAAAGTGAAGTTGCCATTTGAAAAAATTCCTGCTAGTGCATTGAATATTCGCTTCGATTTCTCTTTTAGAGATAATTTAACGGTAATTCGAAAAGTTGTTGAAAACACAAACCAAGCAACAGCAGGTCAGCGCGTAATTTCAATTAAAACTTCTGCGGATTACAACATGACGCAAAATTTAACGGTTCAATTTTACTACGATCAAGTGATTAATACACCGAAAATTGCTACTTCTTTCCCAACAGGAAATATGAGCACAGGAATTCGTTTGCGTTTCAATTTAGCTGGAGTGCAATAAGCGTATGGTTCGTTCAGCAGAAAGAGGAGACGAGCAAGCAATAATGGGATTGATTCACGCGCTTGCTTTGTACGAAAAAGCACCCGATGAAGTTGTTAATACGTCCCACGATTTAGGAGTTCATTTATTCGATGAAAAAATTTGCGACGCGTTTGTAGCGGAAGTGGATGAGAAAATTATCGGTTTTGCCCTTTTTTACACGAATTATTCTACGTGGAAAGGAAA
>JBEDAD010000113.1:0-5306 GCA_041177985.1 Bacteroidota bacterium
CGGGTATAATAGTTGCTCCAACGTAAAATTCTGAAAAATTGACTTTAATTGTTATTTGGATTAATTGGAAACTTAGATATTGTTTTGAATTTCTCACCTTGTTTTTCCATGCAGTAATTCCAAAATTGCGGTTTATTTGTATCTAAAATATCGTTTACGCTTATATTATCTTCAACAATCCAAGAATTTTTCTTGAGTTCTTCAGCAAGTTGGTTTTTGCCCCAACCAGAATAGCCTAAAAAAAATCGGACTAACTTATTATTTTGTGGGTTTTGTCGGATTAGTTCTGCTAATTGGTCATAATTCCCCCCAAAATAAATTCCCTTTTTTATTTCATAACTTCCTTCAATTGCATCGCCAAACGCGTGAATAAAAAATATACTTTCAGTATCTACAGGTCCGCCAACGCTGATTTTTGATTGCACATTTGGAAAATCTTCATCTATTTCGCGCATGCCCAACTCTAGGTAATTATTGAGCACAAAACCAAAAGTTCCATCCTCATTATGGTCGCACAATAAAATGACGGATCGTCGAAAATAATCTTCATCTAAAAAAGGATCCGAAATCAGGATTTTACCTATTTCAGGGCTTTTGGTGTTCTTAAATGCTAAATCTATCAATTTAAAAGGATTTAAAATGAAATTAAAACTAATATAAGCCAAATTTATTTTGAATTCAAAATGGAGAAGAAGAAACTAAATTTAAAACTTCTTTCTATAGATGCAAATCAGGACCCAGTTAAAATTACAAAAAATAAAGTTAGTTTTACTTTAAAGAAACTCCAAATCACATAGATTCGACCAAATTTTGGCTTCTAAAATTCTTTATATATTAATGTTGCAAGTTGTATCCAAAACAGTGAATTTAGTACTAATTAAACGAAAAAAATGAAAATTTTAAACTTTATTTTAATTCAATTTTTCCTAACCGCTTTTGTTTTTTCCCAAGAAGAAAAATCGGTGAGTACAGCTAAAAAGTCTAGATTTAGTTTTTTTAGCGCAGAAGAAGATACCACAGATTTGAAAAGTAATTTTGAATTGAGCTTTGGACAAAATTTATTATTTATCTCAACTAGTCAGCAAAACGAAATTCTCCAGAACGAATCGGTAGTACTTGCTACCAGCTCTGTTTTATTTTTCTCGGAATTCCGACCTAAAAAGCTAATGAGAATTCCCGTTTTCTTAAACATAGCAACAGAAAGCAAGCAGTTTTTAGTGAATGGTAATTTAGTTTACGAAAAGGCATCACCTACAATCGGAACTGGACTTGTATTTAAGGTGATGGATTTTAGAATAGATAAAAAATCAAAAATAGAATTGGAAATGGGACCTTTGGTAAGTATGATTTTTAACACGTCTAATTCTGTTCGATTTGCGCCAATTCTAGCTTCTAGAATTAAAATTTGCCGCGGTGAAAATTTTGTCATGTATTTGGGCGTGAATTATTCGCTTGGGGTGAAAGCGTTTGGATTAATGTATGGAACAGGGACTGTTTTTTGACACATTTTTTTGCACATTCTCCGATTTAAGACTAAAAATAACAGATTTACCGTAAGTTCTTACTAATCAATATTATTCGTCGCCACAGGAATCAATTCGTCTACACAATTCCGTTATTTGTAGAAATAGTCAACGTTAATTGAAAAAAAATATGCAAATTGCAGTGTAAATTAAACTATACATGGAGGATTTGCTCATTCAACCGACACCACATACGCCGTATGTTCTATTTTCAAAAGAAAATGGGTTGATGGAAATAAAAGGTCGCTCGATTCCCGATCAACCGGACGAATTTTGGCTTCCTGTTTTGAGTTGGTTCGAATCTTATTTATTAGATCCTCGCGCAAATACAACAGTTAAAATTGACTTGGAGTATTTCAATATTTCTTCCTCTAAGCGAATTCTATTTTTATTGTATAAGTTGAACGAGCTGGTTGATAAAGGTAATTTCGCGCACGTAGAATGGTATTACCGTCAGACAGACGAAGATATGTACGAAGTAGGTCAAGATTACGCCTACATGGTGAAAGTGCCTTTTGAATTCAAAGAATACATTGATCCGGATATTGCCGTTGCGATTTAATTGCAATTTAGTACACTTTATTTCGTCTCCTAAAATACCAAAGCATCTCAATAAGGTGCTTTTTTTGATTTTAACGAAGTACAATTTGTTAATTCTATTATTTTTGTAAATTCCTATGAGAACAGTTAAAGAAATTCCGCACGAAAGATATAAAATTCAAATTCTGAATTACAATGCCAAGTACATTTTAAAAATAGAATTGGGACAATTTGAACAATCCTTTAAAATAGGGGAGTCGGATATTGCAACTTTGGACGAATTGGAAAATATGCTTACACCAGAATTATTAAGCAATTGTTTAAAACGATTTTTGGAAATGCGGAGCGATTGGGAAAGTGCTTTTAAAAACCGCACAAATCCTGCGCTATAATTATATCGGTATAAAATTTAAAAAATAAAAAAATGAATAAAATTATTCTTGTTGGTGCAGCCGTACTTTTTGCAGTAGCATCGTGTGGAAAAGGAAAAAAAGAGGAATCGAAAGAAAACACCACGCCTAAAGTTGAAAAAAGAGACATGAAAGGTTTGAAAATCGCCTATTATAGCAGCGATAGTCTTAAAGTTTATTTCGATTATTTCAAGAACGAAGAGGCAATTGTCACGAAGAAACAAGAGAAATTTCAAAAAGAAGTGCAACGTCGCCAAAATGAATACCAAAATTTTATACTTCGAAATAACGAGCGATTAAGAAGTGGCATGTTGTCCGAAAATGACCAAATGCAAATCCAGCAAAAAGCCCAGCAAATGGAAGCTTCACTGATGCAATACCAGCAGGAAGAAGGTGGAAAATTGGAAAAAGAAACGATGGAAAAATTAGAGGTTATTGGAAAGAAAATTGAAGTTTTCGGCAAACAATTCAGCGAAGAAAACGGCATTGATTTATTGTTAATCCACGGTCAAGGAGGTCAAATCAATTTCATCAATTCTGCGATGGATGTGACGAAAGAATTTACTGCCTTTCTAAATGAAAAACAGTCTGAAATAGAAAAAGATTTAAAGAATTAGATTTAAAGAATTAAAAGCTAAAAATGTTCATCTCCCAACAAAAGAAAAGCGAAAATATTGCTGAATACATTTTGTACATGTATCAAATCGAAGATCTGATCCGTGCGTATAATTTTGATTTGGAAGTGATTATGGAAAAATATGTCCGCCCACAATTACCAGATCATTCATTTGTAGAGCAATATAGAGCTTGGTACAGTGGATTGATCACACAAATGCAATCCCAAAAGATTGAAAAAATCGGACATCTTCACGACTTGAAAGATGTGTTGGTGGAAATTTCCTACCTGCACAATACCCTGATGAATTTGGCAAATGACGAAAAGTACAAAACACTTTTTGAAGCAGCTTTGCCATTTATTGAGGAATTCAAAGAGAAATCCAACTTGAAAGACAAAAATACAATCGAAGTATTGTTTCAAGCGTTGTACATGAAATTACTCTTGCGCTTGAAAGGAAAAGAAATTAGTGCGGAAACAGAGGAAGCATTTGATGCCATGCGAATTGTTTTAGCGTATATTTCTCGCGCCTACAATCAAATGCAAAAGGGCGAATTGAATTTTCTGAAGAATTAGTATATTCACTCCTAAGTTTAAAGTTTAAACAATTAGAAATGTCTGAATATATCTATTCTGTTTTTCTTGGCTGTTTATTTCTATTTTAAAATCGTTTACCATTAGAATTTGAAAAAAATAAAAATTGCTATTGCGGAAGACCACAAAATTGTGCGTGAAGGATATGCTGCTTTATTCGAGCAAGTAGATACAATTGATTTAGTTTTTGCTGCGGAAGATGGCCAAGTTGCTTTAGATCAATTGAAAAATGAAAAGATTGACATTTTATTGTTAGATATTAATATGCCTAACTTAAATGGAACGGAGACATTTGATATTTTAAAAGTGGAATTCCCCGAAATTAAAGTGATCATGTTGAGCATGTATTACGACAATTTATTCATTTCTGAATTTTTCACAAAAGGAGCAAGGGCCTATTTAGACAAAAACTGCAGTTTTGAAACCATGTTGGAGGCAATCTTTTCAGTACATAACCAAGGCTATTATTTTAACGAGAATATTTCAAAGATTCTGCTTCAACAATTAATTCATTCAGAAGATATTAATCCAATTTTTTCAGATGATTCATTGACAAAAAAAGAAATGGAAGTATTACTATTGATCTGTCAGGAAAAATCCAACAGTGAAATAGCGAAAATTTTATTTAAAAGTATTCGGACTATTGAAGGGTACAAAGCTAGAATTGCAACCAAAACAAATGCTCGAAATTCGGTCGGAATGGTTATTTATGCTATAAAAAAAGGTTTGTTTCAACTGCCCTAACACCATTTTTTTTCGGCCAAAAAAGTAGCACAAAAACAGGTAAATTCGGATAGATACAAATTTTAAATAATTTTTGTACTTTCACAATTCATGAATTGCCACAAATTTATATATATCGCTGCACTTTGTCTTGCTCCATTTCTTGCGAATGCGCAGGTATTTGAGCGCAAGCATACTTTCAACATCGAATTGGGTTTGCCTAATGCATTTTCCAATAAAGCGTTTAAAAACATCATGCAAGGCCTTGTTTCTGTTGCACCATATTACCAACTCGCATTGAAAAATAATTTTATTGCTGGCGCAGGACTTCGCTATTCGTATTTTGCAATCAATGAATTCAAAGTTCCAACAGCGGTGAGTGGCGGCGTTCATTCTGGTGGTGTTTTCTTGAAAGCTGGATGGGAAAAATTTCACAACGAACGTTTTGCAACGGATTTAAGCGTGAAATTCGGATACGATCAAAACTATTTCACATCTGACCGTGGCGATTCACTTGGGAAATCAATACTGCAAGTAAATTCAACGTATCTGGAACCTTCAGTTGGTTTTATTTTAACGGTAGATGAATTTTCATCCTATCGCCTTTTTATCAGTTATGCTTTTCAAGGTTTTGGATATAAACCAAGTATGATTGGCTTGGAAACGTTTGGCGGCTACGACCCGAAAGAATTTAATAGAACGACTTCCTTTTTAATCGTAGGATTTGGTTTCACGCATTATTTTAAAAAGGTAAATTAATTTCGTTTCATTCTTCTAATAATATTGTCCGATAAAAATCGGAATTTATTTTCTTTGTCCTTTTGTCTTGATACAAAAGAACGAAAAAATCAAGTCTCGATTGAAGCCGTTCGGCGAAAATCTCTCAGCGACCGATACTCG
>JBEDAD010000114.1:0-4678 GCA_041177985.1 Bacteroidota bacterium
GTGCAAATATACGATCAAATTCCATTTAAATCAACTTGTAGGTTTATTTTTATTCTGAATTAACATAAATTAATCATTTCTTCAAGTGTTTTCCACAATCCTTATCTCCTCCTCACTCAACTCATACAGCTCATAAACCATCGCATCAATCTCTTTATCCGTCTTGTCAATCTCCGCCTTCAATTCCAGCGCTTTTTTCTTGTTCTCCTCAAACAAATCCATCCATTCAAAGTCGTCTTTCTTGGTTAATGGTGTTCCTTTTACTCCTTTAATGGCTTTGTTCAATTCTTTGATGAAATCTACAAATTCTAGTTCGTACCAGTTGGAGAGTTTAGCGGGAAGTTTTTCTATTTGGTATTGTGAGGAGAAATAGGTTGAGAATTTTTGCTGAAAACCATAAAATTCTTCATTAAGACTAAGCATTAATTGTGCTTTGTCAATAAAAAGCTTTTGTGATTCTAAGTTGATTTTACAAATTGGCAAATCAGATAAATATCTTGGCTTAATATGTATGTCTTTATAATTAGAAGCAAAATAAAAATTCATCAAAGTACTATTTAAAATAGCAAGTATATATTTGATATCGATTTCATTACTAAGTGGTAAAATGTTATGAAGAGTATATAGGTTATAATAGTTTTTATCATCATAAGTCGCAATTATACGCCTTTTTAAACTCAAATTTCGAATATCTTGTACAAGAATTTTTGGAGAAGTAAAAAGGGTTTCATCTCTTAAACTTCCTCCATCTACCTTATAGGTTTTGTCATAATCAATCCATTTATTTTCCCAATTCAACCCCCATCGATAAATATCTTTTCCATCTAATCTTTTAACTGGATTTTTACCTTCAGTTGAAGATTCTATTAAAAGGTGTTTTCTTGATTCAGGCATTCCTGGATTAATACCATTTCTAATTTTACATAAATCACTTAATACATGTTTATTTTCTTTAATTCTATCCAGTGTTCTAAACTCGAGATCATTTGAATTTAAATTAATAACAAATCCATTTTTCAAAACACTACTATGATTGAGTATTGAAAACGGTTTAGAATTATTTAAAATATCAGCTGGAGCAATTGATTTATAAACTTTTAATTCTGAAAACGGATTACTCTTTTCGAGAATGAAAATTACAACGTCAACAGTAACATCTTCAAAAACTTGATGTCTAAAATCTATAATTGTATGAAAATTGTTTTCAAACAACAATCTCCGTAATTTATCATATTGTAAATTAACAACGAATGTATTAGGGACAATAAAAGAAACTTTACTTTTTTCTTTGAGTATTTCCAAACTCTTTTCAATAAATATTGAATACAAATCAATTCGGTTACTAGCTGTTTTATAATTACTAGACAAATATGAATAATCTACTTTATTTTCAACTCTCACATACGGAGGATTCCCAATCACCACATCAAAACCACCTTTGTATTCTTTTTTAAAGCAATCTTCAAACGTTTTCAGAAAGCCAGCAATTGTAGATTTAAGTTTAGGGTTGTTTGGAAGATTGTGTTTTGCACGGTTGTCATCGATATAATTAATAGTGTTCCAAAATTGTTGGTCGCTCGTTATTGGCTTACAGCCATATTTTTGAGTCCAAAATGGTGTTGAGCCGTCTTTTAATTTTGTTGTTGTTTCGTTTAGGGGATTTTCTTTATCGTCAAGGGGATTAATCCCCTTGTAGGTTTGGGGATTACCTTTATCGTAAAGGGGATTTCTATTATCGTCAAGGGAATTAATCCCCTTGTTGGTTTGTGTTTCCTTGGAGTTGTTTATTCCTTTATGGAGATTGCACACGCGCGCTGTTCTTCCTTTTATTTTATGCATGATCTTAGACACTTCGTCTTCCTCGCATACGAGCAAAATATGCATGTGGTCTTTGCAAAGGTTGAATGCTGCAATGTTTAAATTATCTTCTTTTACAATATCTGAAACGGTTGAAGCAATTAATTCTTCCTCCTCTTTCGTAAGGTACTGAACTTCTTGTTCTGGTTTTGTACCTTCAAATCTTCTTTCTCTTGCATGGTAGTCAATCATCCGCTGTGACGTTCGACTATCGTGAATAGACGTGGTTAGGTGATACGCAAATTTGTTCTTCTCTTTGAATACTTCCGGAAATTCTTTCTCCCACGAAAAAGCCTTATCGCCCGCAACAGCAGGATCATCAATCAAAGAGTTTCCGCATTTGATGTTGTTGTTCAGCGAATTCAGTTTTCTACCTTTCTGAGCCGTGCGCAACCACAAGGAAAGTTTGGCAATTTCCACGGATTCGTCGTTTAAATCCACGCCGTAAATGTTGCGTTCCAAAATACTCTTTTCAATGTCGCTTAAGATCAAGGAATCGCCCAAAAGTTTGGCCTGCAATTCATCTACGTAACGGTGCTCTGCAATTAAAAACTCTAGCGCTTGGTTCAAAAATGCGCCAGAACCGCACGCAGGATCACAAATCGTTAAATCCAATAGCCAGTTGCGGTAATCGGTGAGTTTATCGAGAAGGGCTTTTCTTGTTTTCGTTTGAATTTTTTTGTCCGTGATGTAATCTTCATCCAACAATTTAATTTCCTCTTTTTTCTCTGCACACAATTTCCCAACGGTATTGTCAACAATGTATTTCGTGATGTATTTTGGGGTGTAAAAAACGCCGTCTTTCTTTCTTCTCGTTTTGGTTTTCTCCAAGATATTTCCTTCCAATTCCGATTTTATCTCGTCAATCTCGTTCAAGGAATTCTCAAAAATGTGTCCCAAAATGTTTACATCGACATCACTCTCAAAATTGTAGTGGCTCATGCGCTGCGTGTAGGTATGCAAAAGCGTATCGTCAATTCGAATGTTGTCTAATAAATCGTCCGGTTGGAACAAGCCACCGTTGTATGCAAAGATTTCAAATTCTGCCGTGATGGCTTCCCCTGTTTTCTTGCCAAATGCTGGAAGTGTCACTTTTGCGCCAATATTCAAATCGTTGAAATACATTTTATACCGGTCATACAAGGAAACCTGGATGCGCTGCGCTATAATATTTTCCCATTCTTTGTTGATTCTGAATATCAAATTGGTAGGCAACAGCAAACGGTCTTCTGCAAAAAAGATGAAGAGAAAACGGTCTAATAATTTCTGTGTTTTCTTAAAAAGCAGTAGTTTATCGAATTGCGGATTCATTTCTACCAAATTGGCAAATAATGCCCGTTTGAACTCCGAATAATCTTTGTAGAGACTTTTAGTAATAGTATTTTCCTTCGATACAGATTCGTTTAAAATCTGCATTGGCGTATTCATGCAAATACTTTCCCAAGCCAAGCACGCATAAAGCAATTCAAATTGCGGCTTGGTCAAGGTAAACAAATTAAACTCCTCTTGTTGGGTCGTATTATCAATATAGAAACGCAATTTTTCAAAATTGGACGTAATCACATAGTTACAACCCGGTTGGTTGGTTTTATAGCCAAATGCTTGAATTTCAATTTTATTGAGGTCGGTTGTTTCCGTTCCTTTCAATTCTATTACTGCAATTGCCTTCCCCGCCAATAGAATTGCACCATCGGCTTTTTTACTGTTGTTGATGTTTTTTTGTTCGGTCAATAAATTGAAATTCACTTCCGGATTGATGGTATATCCCAAAACGGTCACGAACAAATCGCGCAAAAATCCTTCTTGGTATTGTTCTTCTTTGCTATTGCGAATATTTTGTTGCTTTTCTGCGGAATGAAAAATCCCTCTAAATAATTGCCAACGCGCTTCGATATGGTTTTTATCGAACGATTCAAGGTGTTTTTGTATAACGGATTGTTGGAAGAGAGGCATTTCAGTACTTATTTTAATTTAATCGTTTAAAGAAGAGTGCTAAAGATAACAATTAACTGATTGCTTGTTTCCAATTCTTAGCTAAAATTGGTTTGGCAAAACTTGTTGCGCCATTTGATTTTTCCCCCGAAAAATGACAATACTTTTCTTTGTAGTCTTTATTTTTATATTGATTCCAAATTTTGAATACATTTTCTGAAAAAGGTTGTTTTGCATTGAACGGAATTTTTTCTCCCGTACGGATACAAAAACCAATTTTCTGAGACGATTTCACAGTATTCGGGGAGACAAATTTAGAATACATTTTTTTTGAGTTGTCTTCAAGTATTTCAGTTCCATCGCTTTGTGAGAACAATCCGAAAAATATTTTTTTCTCCCTTACTTCTTTAATAAATACCGCCTTACTCTTTTCGAAAATCTCACCAAAGTATTCAAAAACTTCAGTATCCATTGAATTATCACCACCAATTCCAAAAAAATTACGTTCAAGCAGAATTCCAACTTCGATATTGTGGTTCAATGAATATTCATGCAAGTTTATAGAAGTAATAATACTTTTCTTTTCGTTCGCATAATACTTTGCGTGCAAGTTTTCTTGGTAATGAATATAGACGTTTTTAAATTCCTTAAAAAAATCAAGATCTTCTTTACTCAGACTTTTGGAAATATCTCCTTCATTTTTCCCGTACATTATTTCTATCGTGAAATTATCGTCGTTCTTTTTTGAATGCAGTATTTTCTTTATATCCGGATGAAGTTTTATAAAAGGCGAAACTATTGTAATTCCATCCTCAGCCTCTTCAAATAAATCATATATTTCTTTGGCTAATTCGGTGTGTTTAATAAATCTTGACATAAGGTTCGGTTT
>JBEDAD010000115.1:0-4911 GCA_041177985.1 Bacteroidota bacterium
AATAGGAACAATTTGCGTGGTAATCCGAACAGTGTTCCAATGCCGTTTGAAACATTTCTTCCGCTTTGACAAAATTTCGATCTCCCATCGCAGGATTTGGCTGTTCATCATAGTTTTTCAAACCCATAGTATACGCAAACATGGCATATTCGTAATACACCATTGCATTTTCCGGAGCCAATGTAATCGCTTCAGAAAAATTGGCAATCGCACTTTTGGTATCGCTTGATTTTTTGGCTACTTCTAGAAGTTTTAGCACTTTTTTCTCTGGAGGCAAACACGCTTCATCTTCTTCCTGCGAAAAAGAATTGAAAGACTGGGAGAGAAGGATAACTAGGAAATAAACGTATTTCATATGGTATTAAAAATAACTATTTTTATTGGATAATTTTAAACAAGCACAAATTTTATACCCAAAAGGTATATCGAAAAAAGGCTAGAAAGGTTACAAAAAAATGCGGAAATATTCCATGCTACTGATAGCTAAATTTAGAGAGTAATACGCTAAGTGTAACCCTCTCCTCTGCAAGTTGGAGTAATTTGTATTTTGACAGGGAATAAATGTTAATTTTATCTCAAATTACTTTACACATGAGACGAATAATATACTTAACGCTTCTATTAACAGCGTATTCTACAAGCAGTATTGCACAAAAAAAAGATGCAAAAACTACTGCAGTTTCTCCATTATTTGATGCTTCAACCGTTTCTGGTTTAAGTTTTCGTTTGGTTGGACCAGCCTTAACAAGTGGGCGGATTTCAGATATTGCAATTCACCCAGAAAATGCTAATAAATGGTACGTTGCAGCTGCATCTGGCGGTGTTTGGTTTACCAATAACCACGGAACATCTTTTTCTCCAATATTTGATGACTATGGTTCATTTTCAATTGCTTGTGTTGAACTAGCACCTTCCAACCCATCTACAGTTTGGGTCGGAACAGGCGAAAACAACAACCAGCGTTCAGTTGCTTATGGCGATGGCGTATACAAATCCGTAGATGGTGGAAAATCGTTCACCAACATGGGTTTGAAAAAATCCGAGCACATTGGTAATATTGTCATTCACCCAAAAGATGAAAATATTGTATGGGTTGCAGCCTACGGGCCTGTTTGGAGTTCTGGTGGCGAAAGAGGCGTTTATAAATCTCTTGACGGCGGAAAAACATGGGAACGAACGCTTTATATTTCAGAAGAAACTGGGATATCCGAAATTGCAATTGATCCGATTAACCCGGAAATTTTGTATGCTTCCGCGCACCAGAGACGCCGACACGAATGGACATATATTGGCGGAGGACCTGAATCTTCGATTTATAAATCAACAGATGGTGGAAAAACATGGCGTGAAATTACGGATGGACTGCCAAAAGGAATGATGGGAAGAATTGGTATTGCCGTTTCACCAGCAGACGCAAATTATGTTTATGCAATTGCAGAAGGCCGTGGAGACAAAGGTGGTTTCTTTCAATCTACCAACAAAGGAGAAACGTGGTCTAAAATGTCGGGATTCACGACCAGTGGAAATTATTACCAGGAGCTAATATGCGATCCAAAAGACAAGCATAAAGTTTTTGCAATGGACACGTATTTGCACCATACGGAAGATGGCGGTAAGAATTTTGTGCCAACTGGCGAGCACCAGAAACATGTCGACAACCACGCTTTATGGATTGACCCAACCGATACGGACCATTGGATAAATGGCACAGATGGTGGGATTTATGAAACGTATAACCACGCAAAACAATGGAAATATTATTCTAATTTACCGTTAATTCAATTTTATAAGGTCGTTACAGATAATGCGAGTCCTTTCTACTCTATATATGGCGGAACACAAGATAACAATTCAATGGGCGGGCCTTCGGTAACAACAAATGTTGCTGGAATACTAAACTCGGATTGGTACATTACAAATGGCGGAGATGGTTTTGAATCTGCCACAGATCCTTCCAATCCAAACATCACTTATGCGCAGGCGCAATACGGCTGGTTGGTTCGCTACGACAAAGCTTCTGGCGAGAAAGTGTACATACAGCCAATTCCTGGAAAAGGCGAAGCAGCTTACCGTTGGAATTGGGACGCGCCACTTTTGGTTTCTCCTCACGATCCAAAAACATTGTATTTCGCAGCAAACAAAGTATTTAAAACAAGTAATCGCGGAGACGACTGGAATACTATTTCTCCAGATTTATCGCAACAAATGGACAGAAACACACTCGAAGTAATGGGTCAAGTTTGGTCAATCGATGCCGTAATGAAAAACGCTTCTACCACGATTTATGGCAATATAGTTGCCCTAGACGAATCCCCGAAGAAAAAAGGTTTGCTTTATGCAGGAACAGACGATGGCTTAATTCAAGTTTCTGAGAACGATGGACAAGCGTGGTTGAAAATTTCTGAATTCAAGGATATTCCAAAAAACACCCGTGTGAATATGCTTACAGCATCACTGCACGATGAAAATGTAGTCTATGCCGTTTTCAATAATCACCGATCTGGCGATTTCAAACCGTATGTATTTAAAAGTTCCAACAAAGGTAAAACTTGGACTTCAATTGCTTCCAATTTACCGGAAAGGGGTTCTGTTTATTGTATTAAGCAAGACCATGTTGATCCAAAATTACTTTTTGCAGGAACGGAATTTGGGGCATATTTCTCAACAAATGAAGGCGAATCTTGGACAAAACTTTCCGGTTTACCAACGATTGCCGTATACGATTTAGATATTCAAAAGCGAGAAAACGATTTAGTCGCTGCAACATTTGGTCGTGGAATGTATGTTTTGCACAATTACACTCCTTTGCGTGATTTGAATAAAGAAATTTTAGCGAAAAAAGCGCATTTATTTCCTGTTAAAGAAGCTTTATTGTACATTCAATCCGATCCATTAAGCTTGGAAGGAACAGGATTTCAAGGAGCAAATCTTTGGTCGGCGCCAAATCCTGAATTCGGTGCAGTTTTCTCTATACATGTTAAAGAGGATTTCAAAACACTAAAATCGATTCGTCAAGAAAAGGAAAAAGCGTTGGAAAAAGAGAAAAAAGCAGTTGTTTATCCAACACTAGCGGAATTGCGCAAAGAAGAGCAAGATGAGAAAGTGCAGCTTATATGGTTGGTAAAGAACAGCAAGGGTGCAGAAGTGCGACGTTTGATTTCAACCCCATCCAAAGGAATTTCCCAACTGAACTGGAACTTGCGCACAGAAGCGACTAATCCGGTTAATCCAAAAGGAAGCACGAATAAAAATAATGGGTTTTTAGTGCCTGCAGGAACCTATTCGGTAGAAGTATTACTTGTTCAAAATGGCACAGTTGAACCATTCGCAGCTAAAATTAATTTCCAAGTAAAAGCATTAAATAACCAGACATTGGTTGCACAAGACGCCGAAGAATTAGCAGATTTCCGAACCAAGGTAGCAGAAGTGAATAGAAAAGTGAGCGGCACTTCAGATTTAATGCAAGAATCCAAAGAACAAATCGGGATTTTGAAACATGTGTTACTTACCTATCCGAATACTGAAATCATGTTAGTTTCAGAAATAAAGGCCTTGGAGTTGCTGTATGACTCGTGTGCAATTGTATTGTGGGGCGACCGCTTAAAAGCATCCAAAGAATTTGAAACACTTTCCGGTATTTCGGAAAGACTGGGACTATTAGAGTACATGCTTTATGATAACACAACTGGAGTAACGAAATCCCATCGCACAACATTGGACTTGGTATTGGAGCAGTATGCGGACTTAAGAGTAAAACTAGATGGATTAATTGTTCGATTGACTGCTTTAGAAGTACGATTAGAAAAGGCTTCAGTTCCTTATACCAAAGGTAAAGACCAAAACTGGAAGGAAAATTGACATAAAAAAAGCGTCGATTATTTGAATCGACGCTTTAATATCCTTTCAATAGAATTTATTTTTTGATGATTAATTTTCGTAAATCTGCAGATCCTAATCGAATAAAATAGATTCCTTCTGCAACATTTTGAAGATCTAGATCATTGTTTCCTAATCCTAAAAGGGATTTTTGAATTGTTTGGCCATCAATTGTAATTAATTCAAACGAAAGTCCTTCTTTAGAGCCATTCGAGATACTTATTTTATCTTTTGCCGGATTTGGATAAATTGCTACTTCTATTAGGTTCGCTTCTTCCAATCCCAACTCCAAATTATCGATTGCATAGATTCCATCCATTAAGATAGAAAAATCTGCACCAATTACGATATCGTTTCCAACAACAGTGATAGAATGATTGTTCAATTGCGGGATATATGGAACATCCAAACGAATGTAATAATTTCCACTTGGCAAAGATGTAAATTGGAAATTTCCAAGTACATCCGAATACGTAAACGCAATCACTTGATTGGAAGCATTAAATAATTTCACTAATGCATTTTCATATGGAAGGGTTGGTGATTTTAAATAGGTTGTATCAATAATCACCGATCCAGCAATAACACCTGAACCATTTAAAACATTCAATGTATTGGAATTAATGTTTCCGTTGTTCAAGAAACATGGTAAACCAATTGCATCGGCTGTTGACCAAGTATCTCCGTTTGTATAATAAAGAGGAGCAACTCCAGGAAATATTGCTGGATCAGGTGTAAAACGTACGTGGTACATTCCTGTTTGCAGACTATCTGCTAGGTAAGTTCCATTTGTTACCGCCAATACTTGAACCGGCTGCGCCAAGATTGTATCTCCTACAAAATTAAATACTTCAAGCGTTCCTTCGGCTGGAGCACCATTAACAGTCAATAAACCATTAATATCATTATAGGATTCTTGTTCATCCAAGAATATTGCTGAATCATAAATATAATCGGAAACATCTGCAATCACCAATTTAATATGGTAAGAAGCACCTGTCTGTGCGAAAAACTTTGCTTCAAAAGGAGTCGTGT
>JBEDAD010000116.1:0-13601 GCA_041177985.1 Bacteroidota bacterium
GTAAAAGTTTGCGCATAATTAACACTAAATAACACTAGGAAATAAAATAGTAGAAGACTTTTCATGAGAATGATAGTATTTTTGTGCAACTAAGTTAATTATTTTGCCTTGTCGTCCATGAAAAAAATTCTGATTAAAAACATTAAAGGCCTTGTCCAAGTTGGGGAAAATATTCCAAGTGTTTTAAAAGGCGCGGAAATGAAAGTTCTCCCAATTATTGAAAATGCCTTTTTGGCGTTGGAAGACGGAATGGTTGTAGCCTATGGATCGATGGAAGATTGGGGAGGAATTGACGACTGGAGAGATTTGGAAATTATCGATGCGGACGGAAGATTTGTATTGCCCGCATTTTGCGATTCCCATACGCATACCGTTTTTGCCAAAAGTCGAGAAGAGGAGTTTGTGGATAGAATCAATGGTTTATCGTATGAAGAAATTGCTTTAAAAGGTGGTGGGATTCTAAATTCTGCCAACCGACTAAATGCACTTTCGGAAGACGAACTTTTTGAGCAGGCGAGCGAGCGAATTAAAGTATTAATTTCTTATGGAACGGGAGCACTGGAAATAAAATCCGGCTATGGTTTGTCGGTCGAATCGGAACTAAAAATGCTCCGCGTTATAAAACGCTTAAAAGATTCGTGTGGAATTGAACTAAAAGCTACATTTTTGGCGGCACATGCTTTTCCTGCAGCATTCAAAGAGAACAAGCAAGCATACATAGATTTAATTATACAAGAGATGTTGCCAAAAGTGGCAGAAGAAAAATTAGCAGATTTTATCGATGTTTTCTGTGAACGCAACTATTTCTCCGTGGAACAAATGGAAGAAATTCTTTTGGCTGGCGCAAAATATGGACTTGTTCCAAAAGTACACGTGAATCAATTTACGGCGATGGGTGGCATAAAAAAAGCGGTGGAATTAAATGCTTTAACGGTAGATCATTTGGAAGAATTATCCGAAGAAGATATCCTTGCGCTGAAGGATTCCACGTGTATACCGACAATTTTACCAAGTTGTTCTTTCTTTATTGGAATTCCATACGGAAATGCCCGAATGTTAATAGACAGCGGTTTGCCCTTAGCTTTGGCAAGTGATTACAACCCTGGAACAACGCCTTCCGGAAACTTGAATTTTGTGTGGTCGCTAGCGTGTATTCAATTGAAAATGACGCCGGAGGAAGCCTTCAATGCACTTACTGTAAATGCTGCATACGCAATGGGATTAAGCGAATCACACGGAAAAATTGCCTTAGGAAGGCGTTCTCCGATTCTAATTACAAAACCAATTCCATCTTTGGCATATATGCCGTATGCTTTTGGTGACCAACATATTGAACGAATTATTGCGTGATTTTTGACAATTTTTTGTAACTTTAAGAAAAGGATAGAATTGATTATGTGGAAATGGATTATTGGTTGTTTACTTTGCTCATCTGCTTGGACACAAACCATACATAGTGAAAATGAATTGTTGTGGGAGATTTCCGGCAATGGCTTGAAGAAAAAAAGTTTTCTCTTCGGGAGTTTGCATTCCAACGACAAGCGCTTGTTTCGTTTTTCTGATTCAACCTACGTTGCTTTGGAAAAGGCAGAAGCGATTGTTCTGGAAACAGATATCTTTTCTTTGTTTGAAGATTGGGATACCCGAAAAGAAGAACTCACAATCCTATACGATAACAATGGAAATCCGTATACTGCTTCCAATAAAGCAACGAAAACTATTTATGGAAACGAAGATGGAATGCCCCAATTTTTGGATGCCTATTTTCTACAATATTGCTACAATGCGGGTAAAAAATTCTTTGCTTTAGAAACCGTAGACAAGCAATTGGATTTAGCGTCCGAATGGATTCAGCCTGATCTTGGGGCTGTCGGTCAAAACCTTTTCAATCCGCTGCAGGAAAAAATGATCGAACTCTATCTAAAAGGCGATATTTATTCCTTGGATAGAATGATGCGCGTTACCTTAAGTTATTCTCCCGGAATGTACGAGGATTTTATCGTGGATAGAAATATTCAAATGGTAATTGGTTTGGATAGCTTAATCAAAAAGCAGAGTTTGTTCTGCGCTGTTGGAGCGGGACATCTTGCCGGTGAAAATGGCCTAATTAATTTATTGCGAAAGAAAGGATACAAAGTAAGAAAAGTGAGCGCCACCTTTTCAGAAGAACTGTTCGTGGAAAAAGCTGCCGTAAAATCCAAAAAAACATATACGTATGTTAACGATACGATTGGTATAAATGCAGAATTTCCAGGTAAACCAATGGAATTAAAAATTTGGGATAACCATCCGTATTTGATTTACCGGGAAATGGGACAAGGGAATACGTATTCCATGGAAATTGTGCCGATTGAGGATGAAACCAGTTTGGAGGAACACGCAGCAATTTATATCGCAAGTCCGGATGCTTCAAAAGTGAAACACATTTATTTGGATAATGGTTCGGAGATTTATGAAGGATTATCGGATACGTATACAGAAGGAATTCATTGGGTACGCGTCATTCAAAACGACAAATATTTACTCATTTTGAAAGCGTATGGCGGCAATAAATTTATGCATTCCAACCGCCCTAATTTATTCTTCAGTAAAATCTGGTTCGAATAAACTTCGAATAAATTTCGCAGAAATCACGATAATTAAGCGATAAATTGAATAATTCTAGTAGATTTGTTTAAAATCAATGCTATGATCAAACGCTTGCAATTTACCCAATTAACAAAAAATATTTCTCAAAGTAAAATCGTTCTGGTAACTGGTCCGCGTCAGGTTGGAAAACGAACTGCTGTGACTTTTGCCCTTCAAGAAATTGGGGAAGTTGCCTTGGAATTCAATGCTTCCAATAAAAAAGTGAAGAAACAATTTGAGTCGGTTACCCTTCAAACCATTCAAGCTGCTTTTCAGGGAAGCCGTTTTGTGGTAATTCACGAAGCGCAATATTTGGAGAAATTACAGGAAATGATTGAATTGTTGCTTTCCGGAGCAATCGAAACGACACTCATTTTATGCTGTTCCTATGAACCTGCGATGGATGAATTATTGCGAGAAGTGCTGCAATTACAAGGGCTAGAAACTACCTTATTGCCAACCACTTTTTATGAATTAGCGCAAAAAAACACCTTGCCAGAAGAGGAAAAATTGTTGGAGCAACGCTTGATTTATGGAAATTATCCAGAAGTGACGGAAGATGTTGCACATGCTGAACTCGTTTTGCGTGAAATGGTGCAAGAGGTTATCTTTACAAATCTTGGTGTAACGGATCGCATAAACAAAGGAGATAAATTGCGCCGAATGCTGCAAATTATTGCGTTCAACATTGGGGAACCAATTTCCTATAATGAGATTGGTGAAAAATGCGATTTGGACAACGAAACAGTAGAAAGATATGTGGATCTTCTGGAAAAATCGTTTATTCTTATCCGCATGCCATCGTTCTACAACGAACACCGGTATGAACTTAAAAAAAGCCACGTTATCTATTTTGTAGACAATGGCATCCGAAATGTTTTGATTAGCAATTTCAACCCGCTTTTCCTGCGCAACGATATCGATCAATTGTGGCGAAATTGGCTAATTTCCGAGCGGATAAAGTGGAACAAATTGAATGGAAAACAAGCCGATTACCGCTTTTGGCGCACACATACAAGACAAACAATGGATTTTCTGGAAATTCAAGATGGAAAGATTTCCGGCTATAAAACAGCTTGGGAAAAAAAGAAAAAACTGAAATTCCCCATTTCTTTCACAGCAGCCTATCCTGAAATTAGCACACATACCTTGAATCGTTCCACCTATTGGGGCTTTTTGACAAAGAAATAGAAACTATGCATTTTACAGACCAAATTGCCGATTACATCTACGAAAATGAGTTGGATTTAAAACATTTAACCATTGTTTTACCTTCTGAACGTGCCAAAAAATACATTGCAGCTTCCTTATTTAGAAAGTTTCAAAAACCGATTCTCGCGCCGGAAATGATTACAATTGACCGTTGGGTAAAAAATTTATCTGAAAAAACGGTTATCGATAAAACCCGCGTCCTTTTGCGCTTGTTCGAAGTTCAACTCGAGAATCTAACCAACGATAAAGATGCTTCCTTTGACGAATTTCTTTCTTGGGGAAATATTATTTTATCCGATTACGACGAAATTGACAGGTATCTTTTATCCTCCAAAGAGGTTTTTAAAAATTTGGCGGACATCAAGGAAATTGAAAATTGGAGTTTTGGCGGGGAAGGTGAACTATCTGTCGGTCAGAAACGGTTCATGGAATTTTGGGATCACTTACCGGATTATTACCAGCGTTTGAATGAAGTTCTGGACAAAGAAAATGTGTGCTACATGGGGAAAGCATACCGCAATGTTGCAGAGAATATCGATCTTGTTTTTCGCAGAGACAAAGACCGACATTTCCTTTTTGCCGGTTTTAATGCCCTATCCAAAACGGAAACAAGCATCATGAAACAACTGCGCACAATGGGCCGCGGTCATATTCTTATCAATGCCGATGCGTATTATCTCCACAACAAAAATCACGAAGCAGGAAGGTTTTTGCGCAAATTTTTAGCAGATCTGGAAGTAAAATCCTTGCCGTTTTGTGCGGACGAAATTGTACATGCCAAAAAGGAAGTTCGAATAATAGAATGTGCGCAACACACAGGTCAAGTGAAAGCAGCAGCTACAATTCTGGAGAATTTCGAGGAAGAGGAATTTAACCAAACGCTCGTTTTATTGGCCGATGAAAGTTTAATTGCGCCTTTATTAAAAAATCTACCAAAGAAAATCGGGAAAGCCAACATTACACTCGGTCTGCCGCTTCGGAATACTTCCTTGAGAACGTGGGTTGAACTGCTCTTTACAATCCAGGAAAATAAAATGCGATTCAAGTCGGAAGCAATCTATATCCATGATTTACAGCGCTTTTACAACCACCCGTTTCTAAATGCTTTGATAACGAAAGAGGAAAAGGATGCCATTGCGGAGTTGGAATATCGATTAATAGAAAAAAACAGTATTTTTCAAGCCGTTGCGAATATAAAAATTGGCGAACTTCCAGATAAATTACTGGCGCTCCTCTCAAAAAACTGGAAAAACGATTGGCTTTCGGGCGTGCAAACAATTCGAGAGATAAACAATTTAGTGTTCCGTAATTTTCAGGAGTCGGAGTCGTTTGAAAAGGCAATTATTCAAGGTTTTGACCGCGCGCTAATTGATTTTCAGAACATTCTGGAAGAGGGAATCCCGGAAATGTCCATCAAAAGTTTCAAGCATTTGTTCCAGCAGCATTGGAATACAAAATCTGTTGCCTACCATGGAAATCCATTGGAAGGACTGCAAATAATGGGATTATTAGAAACCCGTTTACTGGATTTTAAGAACATCATTGTTCTTGGTATGAATGAGGGAAAAATGCCACCAACAAATCCCGTTCAAACGATGATCCCAATGGATTTGCGATCTTATTTTGATTTACCAACGCCACGCGATAAACAAGGATTATTTGCGCATCATTTTTACCGACTTCTGCACAATTGCGAGCAAATGTGGGTAACCTACACGAGCGCGCAGGAAAGTATAGGCAGCAATGAAGCAAGTCGGTATTTACTGCAATTGGAATTGGAACTGAGCCGGATGAACCCAAATTTCAAGATGGAGCGGCAATTCTACTCGATTCCAAATACCACGAGTGAAACCGATGCGGTGCAAGAAGCGCCAAAAACGCCAGATGTTATCAAGCGATTGGACGACATGTTTGCAGCGCCAATTTCCGCTTCTGCCTTGAATAAATACATGAAGTGTCCGCTTGATTTTTACTACCGAAATGTATTGGAATTTGGGGAAGAAGATACGATTGAAGAAGAAGTGGAAAGCAGCACGTTGGGAACATTCATCCACAATGTTTTGGAGGAATTATACATGCCTTTTGCGCGGTACAATAAGGATAAAACACTGAAATCTACGCCACCGCCAAATATCACTTCTTTCGACATCGATAAAATGCTGAAGGAATACGAATACAGGATTGAAAAAGAATTTTTCGAGCATTTTAACCACGATAAATCAGCGTATAAGACGGGAAAAAATCTCCTGAGTTTTAAGATGGCAATTGAATTGATGGAACGCATTTTGAAACAAGAAAAGAAGTTTTTAAGTGAACAAACAGAACCTGTATTTATTGAATACTTGGAAGCGGAATTGCATGCGGATATGGAAATCGAATTGGCAGGTGAGAAGAAAACCATCCATTTCAAAGGCTTTGTGGACCGCATCGATTCTATTGGCGGTAAAATTCGCATCATCGATTACAAATCCGGGAAGGTAAATCCAAGTGATGTAAAGATGAAAGAATGGAAGGAAGAAACGGAGTTGGTGAAATTTTTCGGGGATACAAAACACGCCTTACAGTTAGCGTTATACAACTATTTGTATGTGCAGAATTTTGGCATTTTGCCTTATCAATCCGGGATTTATTCTTTAATTAATATCTCAGAAGGGATTTTCCCATATGAAGGAAAAAACAAAACAAATGAAGAATTACTGCCGCTGTTTCAAGAATTTATGGAACAACTCGTCAACGAAATTTACAACACCGAAGTGCCTTTTGCGCATAAAAAAACGGGGATGAAGAGTTGGTGTTTGTATTGTGATTAAACATAAAGCACAAAAAAACCTGAAAAGAACTTTTTGAAGACTTCCATCCCAAATGAGACAAAAGTGGATAAGTTCTTTTCAGGCACCTGCAAGGGAAAATAAAACCAGTGTTAAACAATCGATTTTGTATCAACACAAATTAAAGACGTGTTTAATTTAAAAAGGTTGGTTGGTCGGTTGATTTTTAGCGCCTAACAAGTATTGGAACGCTTTACTAAATTGTTTTTTTGTTGCCGCATGCATCTATTTTAAAATATTTAGACCAAAAAAAACACCCACTAGAAACTAGCAGGTGTTCAGAAAAAGTATAATTTCTATAGTTTAATACAAGATCAATTTCAACGCTGTTCGGTAATCTTTGATTTCTTCCCGGTTGATTTTGTGGTCTGCATTTTTTAGCAAATTCAATAAATAAAGCAAGTTTTCCGTGCTTTCAATTTCGATTGGGTATTCATTTCCTTCTTCGTCTTCGTCATATTGCGCCTCAACATCAAAAGACTCATTATCCGCAAGGTACTCGTAAGTTAAACGCAAAACTTTTGTCACCAAAGGATCTTGTTCCTTTAATGCATATTCTCTCAGTTCTTTTAAATCCTCGATAAGTTTCGGCGCTTTTGCACCTTTTTTCTCCACTTTAGCAATAATCTCGTCTAACTTGGTATTTGCTGCTGCAATCTTCATAATTCAATACATTTTCAAAAGAGTAACGAACACGTTTCGGCGTCACTTTCAATGACAAAGTTAAACATCTTATGAAATATTCGAACAATTTCATGGAAAACCTCACTATTTTTTCTAATATTTGAGGGTAAAGTCAGTTTTCTGCTTAATTTGCAACTTGGAAAAACTATTTTTGTAGAATAATATATTACACGGTTTGATAGATTTAACAATAAAAGGAATTGTCACTGGCTTTATACTAAGTATAATGATTGGTCCGGTTTTCTTCGTTTTGCTGGAAACAAGCATTAGAAAAGGCGCTCGGGCAGCATTGGCTTTGGACTTGGGCGTTCTTTTGAGTGATTTAGTATATATTTTGATTGCCTACGTTTTCTATTCAGAGGTTGCTGCACTAAATTCCGGAGAAAAATCTGGTCTGCTCAAAATTATCGGTGGCTCCTTATTTATGCTTTTCGCATTCATAACGTTTTTCAAAAAAGTAAAGGAAATAAAAGTCGATGCGGTAGGGAAGATTGTCCAAAAACCAAGCGATTATGTAATGCTTTCCTTGAAGGGGTTTTTGCTGAACCTTGCAAATCCGATGGTTATTTTTTACTGGTTTAGCGTCATGACTTTGGCGGAGAAAAATACAAACGCTCCGGATAATCAGGAAGGTTCCATCTTCTTTTTTATTTTGGTACTTCTTATCACATTCTTTTCCTTCGATTTATTGAAGATTTTTGGCGCTAAGAAACTGCGGCCTTTGGTAACATATAAAGTGTTAGTCACCCTAAATCGTTTGATAGGAATTGTCTTTTTTGGGTTTGGTATCTTTTTGATTATCAAGGGAATCTTAAAAATATAAGCAATTCGGTTGTAACGGAACGCAAAGTAAAAGTTATAGTATCTAAATATATTTCTAATGAAAATTGGTTTAATTCTACTCCTAATTCTTTCTTTTTCTTCTGTATTTTCCCAAGTAGTATTCAAGGAAAATCTTACAAAGAAGACTTCCCTCTTTTGGGATTTCAATAAAATTCAGTTGCAGGCAATTGGTTCCTATTACCAAGATGATTTGGATGTTACCACGGAGAATCATGGAAAATGGTTGTATTATGATCGAAATGGTGTGCTGGAAGAAGAACGAAACTATTTTCGGGGAATGCTCCATGGCCGAGTAATCTTATATTATCCAAACGAAAAAAAGAAGCAAGAAGGATATTTTTATCTCGACCAACAAGACAGTGTGTACCGCGAATGGTCGGATGGCGGAAAACTTAGCCTGGAAGGACAATACAATTTAGATCAACCAACCGGAAAATGGACTTACTATTACTTGGACGGAAGACACAAGTCGGTGGAAGAAGTGAAAGGGAACGTGAATTACCTGGTTTCGTTTTGGCTACCCGATTCCTTACACACGCAAACTATCGTCAATGGAACTGGCGAATTAGCGGTTTATTATTCCACCGGAACACTGAAAGAATGGTACAATTACAAAGACGGTTTAAAAGATGGTCCTTTTGAAGAAGTTAGTATTTACGGTTATAAAACGCTTTCAGGATTTTTTAAAGATGGCGAAAAAGATAGCACCTGGACTTTCGCATACTATACTGGAGACATTGAAAAAACAAGTAATTACAAAAATGGTGTCTTGAATGGAGAATACAACTATTTCTACGATAGCGGTCAACTGAATGTAAAAGGTTTTTACGCGGACGGGAAAAAAGTTGGTCAATGGACTTGGTTTACCAACAAAGGAACGAAGGACATGGAAGGTTCTTTTGAAAACGATATACAGCACGGAGATTGGAAATACTGGCATCCAACCGGAGAAGTTTCGTATACTGCGCAGTACGAAAATGGCTTGAAATCCGGGAAATGGGTGTATTGGTATAAAAACGGAAAAAAATTCAAGGAAGGAACATTCAAAAACGATGTAAAAGATGGCCTTTGGCAAACGTGGTACGAGAACGGGAAATTACTGATGACTGGTGTTTACGTCGACGGGAAAGAAACGGGCGAATGGTCGAACTACTGGGAAAATGGCAAGCTTAAAAATAAATCCACTTTTTCTAAAGGAGAATTAGATGGAAAATGGCTTTCTTATTTCCCTTCCGGAAAATTGTTGTTGACGGGAGAATACGAAGGAAATCTGAAAGTTGGAGAATGGTCTAATTATTTTGAAAATGGAAAGCCAAAAGATTTAGTGACCTACAAAATTTTCAAGGATAAATCCAAAGTAGATTACGGCATAATGAAAGATCGAATCCATCTCGACAGTAAAAAAGATGGTTTGTCTATTTCGTATTCCAGCAAGGATTTTGCAAAAACAGAAGAGGGAAGTTTCAAAGAAGGACAAAAAGATGGCGAATGGATTGCATTTTATCCCGGCGGCAGATATCCTGCGGTGCTCTCCAATTACAAAGATGGCGAGTTAAATGGTACAATGAAACAGTTTGATCGCAGAGGAAATCTTTTACAAGAAATAGACTATAAAAAAGGGTTGAAGCACGGCCGATTTATCATTTACGGTAAAAATGGGGCGATTATTTCAGAGAAAAAATTTCAGGATGGAATGCAAGTAATCGAAGGGCAAAACAATATGCCGGGAAGTTTCTCGCCAAGATAATGTGAGGCTGCCGAAAGGAACTTACTCTTTAAAGTAATGCTTGCAGATTTGTTGTGAAGAGTTTAATAGCAATCGCTAAAAGAATGATTCCAAACACTTTTTTAAGTATCGCAATTCCGCCAATTCCAAGAATATTTTCAATTCTACGCGTCAATTTCAATACAATATAAACGATAATTACGTTGATGATAATTGCCAATAGAATGTTGATTTGTTGAAATTCTGCTTTCAACGACACCAAAGTTGTCATCGTTCCGGCTCCTGCAATAATTGGAAATGCCAGCGGGACAATACTCGCGGTTTTTCCACTTACTTCATCTCGAAACAAGCGAACGCCCAAAATCATTTCCATTGCCATTGCAAATAAAATCAAGGCACCTGCAACAGCAAAGGCTTCAATTGAAACACCAAATAATTTTAAGATACTTTCCCCTAAAATCAAAAATCCCAGCATGATGAATAAGGAAACAATACTCGTCCTAGCTTCGTGAATCGACCCAGAAGATTCTTTGATTTTGATAATTAACGGAATAGAACCTAAAATATCAATGACAGCAAAAAGTACTGTCGTTGCTTTAAAAAGTCCTCCCCAATTGAATCCTTGAAAAAAATTATGCATGCGTTTGATTTAGAATTGTTTGTTCAATGACAACTGGAAAATAGGTGTGTTCCAAGTACTGTATTTTTTTCTTCAGGCTAGAAAGCGTTTCTTCTTCCTCAACCGCGCAATAAAATTGCGCAAGCATTCTGCCCTCATCAAAGTTTTCATCGACGAAATGAATGCTAATCCCCGAGTTTTTTGCTTTAGCGGCAAGCACGGCTAGATGAACATTGTCGCCATACATTCCTTGTCCCCCGAAATCAGGAAGCAACGATGGATGGATATTGATGATTTTTTCCTTGAAATTTAAAATGAATTCTTTTGGAATTAAGCGCAAATAACCAGCTAGAATGACGTAATCAATTTTATGTTCCGCACAAACATCCACTAGAAACTCTCCATCGGAAACGTGTTGATTGTCAAACACTAAAATGGGAGGCGCTATTGTTTTTGCTGCTAAAACCAATGGAGATTCTTTGCGATTAGTCATTAAAAATGCAACTTCGATGTGCGCGTTGTTTTCAAAATGGCGCAAAATATTCAGCGCATTACTGCCAGCTCCAGAAGCAAAAATAGCCAGACGAATTTTTAACATGCCGCAAAGTTACAAAGTATCGACCATAAATGGCAAAATGAACCGATAAAAAACAGATAAATAGAGGAGAAGTTAAATTGTTTTACAATTCTAAGAAAACTAGCGAAAAGGACATATTAGTTGAACTTTAAATACTGCTTAAAAAGTATTTTAGTGACGCCAAAGCATGAAATTTAACTTTTTGGCTGGACAAATAGAGAATTTCCGCTGAATTTCATTCGGTTAAAATCCCTTCAATAATTTGATTTAACTTAGTTAAACTGCTTGTTTACGAGCATTGAAAATAGAATTGTGTGCAACTTCTTGAATTATAATAGGTAAATAATTTTGTTTTTTGCTGCATTGTTTTTTTCTTTGCAGCCTGATTAACCTTTAAAAAGAGAAGAAATGTCTGATATCAAATCAAAAGTAATATCTATTATCGTAGATAAGTTGGGTGTTGAAGAAAGTGAAGTAACGAATGAAGCGTCTTTCACAAACGATTTAGGAGCTGATTCACTTGACACAGTAGAATTGATTATGGAATTCGAAAAAGAATTCAATATCGCTATTCCAGACGATCAAGCGGAAAACATCCAAACAGTTGGTGATGCAGTTTCTTACATTGAAGAGAACGCAAACTAATTGAATAGATAGTTATTGTAGACTAAAGAAGTTCTGTATGGAATTAAAAAGAGTTGTAGTTACTGGAATGGGTGCGCTCACACCTATTGGAAACACATTAGGTGAATACTGGGATGCGTTGCTGAAAGGAAAGAGTGGAGCTGCTCCAATAAAACAATTCGATGCTTCTTTATTCAAAACACACTTTGCTTGTGAAGTGAAAAATTTCAATGTGGAAGATTTCATGGATCGAAAAGAAGCAAGAAAATTAGATCAATTTTCACAGTATGCTATGGTTTCCGCAACGGAAGCCATGGCGGATGCTGCACTTTTGGAATCTAATCCAAATTTAGATCGAATCGGGGTGATTTGGGGTTCTGGTATTGGTGGTTTAAAAACGTTTCAAGACGAAGCTGAAAATTTCTTTTCAGGTGATGGAACGCCCCGTTTCAATCCTTTCTTTATCCCAAAAATGATCGCAGATATTGCTGCTGGTCATATTTCTATTAAATTCGGATTGCGCGGACCAAACTACGTTACCGTTTCTGCTTGCGCTTCTGCGACAAATGCAATTATTGATGCGTTTAATTTAATCCGCTTAGGAAAAGCCGATGCATTTGTAACTGGTGGTTCAGAAGCTGCTGTAAACCAAATGGGAATGGGTGGATTTAATGCCTTGAAAGCGCTTTCTACACGAAATGATTCTCCGGAAACGGCATCTCGTCCGTTTGATCTTGACCGCGATGGTTTTGTTTTAGGAGAAGGAAGTGGCGCATTAATTTTAGAAGAATACGAACATGCGGTAAAGCGTGGCGCAAAAATTTATGCCGAAGTTATTGGCGGTGGAATGTCTGGCGATGCTTACCACATGACTGCTCCGCATCCAGAAGGTCTTGGAGCAAGAAATACAATGATTGCTGCGTTAGAAGATGCTTATTTGGAGCCTTCAGCAATTGATTATGTTAACGTACACGGAACATCAACTCCGCTTGGAGATGTTGCCGAAGTAAAAGCGATTCAGCACGTTTTTGGTGAACACGCGTATAATTTAAACATTAGTTCTACAAAATCCATGACAGGTCACCTTTTGGGAGCTGCTGGAGCAATTGAAGCAATCGCTTGTATCATGGCGGTGAAACACGATATTGTTCCTCCAACAATTAACCATTTTACGGACGACCCAGAATTGGATACTAAATTGAATTTTACCTTTAACACAGCCCAAAAGCGCGTAGTAAATATTGCGCTTTCCAATACATTTGGCTTTGGAGGTCACAATACAAGTATTATTGTGAAGAAATTTAATGGATAATTGCAACTGAAATTCCCCTTCTTTAGAAAAAAAAGATCAAAAAATGAGTTAGAATTAATTCGATTCATTTTACAACGGTTTGGTTACCATCCGTCTAATTTGTCTTTCTTTCAACAAGCAATAACGCATAAATCCCTCCGCAATTTAGGAGATGATTCATCCAATGAGCGACTGGAATTTTTGGGAGATGCAATTTTGGACGCTGTAATAGCTGAATATCTTTACCAACGTTTCCCAAATGAAGATGAAGGGTATCTGACGAAAATTAAATCAAAAGTAGTAAGTAGAAAAACCTTGGCGGATATCGCAGAGGCGATGAATCTCCGTGAAATAATTCAGTTCCATAAAGGTCGTTCCATAAATTTCGCATCTATCGAAGGAAATGCACTAGAAGCCATCATGGGCGCTATTTATTTAGACGGCGGATACAACGCAGTGAAGAAAAGTGTGCAACACCATATTTTCCGGAAATATGTGGATCTCAATAGAATTTTAGAAGAAGAAATAGATTTCAAGTCGAAACTGTTTATTTGGAGTCAGAAAAAAAG
>JBEDAD010000117.1:0-7586 GCA_041177985.1 Bacteroidota bacterium
CCAAGTGCGCCAATTTGCAGTTTTCTCTTTTTCCAAACGGCCAATTCTAGTTGGGTTTTTAGGAAATAGATTCCAGTAAGCAGCGCACCAATAATGAAAAACAGGCGAAAAACACTTGGGAATCGAAACACATTCATCATCGGAACGTAGTGGAATAAAAATGTGCGAACCGGAAGGTATTCTCCAACCGAAGCGAGTAAACTGAAAATTCCAAAGTAAAACAAAATAGAAATTTCCTGTGGTTTTTTGGCGAATATTCCCAGTATAAAAAACAACAAAGGCAAGAGTCCAAAATAACCATTTCGCATCGAAAGATCGGAGTTGAAATAGTCGGTGTGGGTTGTACTCGCCAAAGGAGTAATAAAGGATATAAAGGATTGCGGGGAAAATGGCGAAAAAAGTGCTTGTTCCAACTCAAAGTCGCCCAAACGGGACAAATACGGACTAACTTGATAGATGGAAACGAATAAAACCAAACAGAGTAGAATGGTGTACATTAGAAACACAAAATGTCTTCCAAGAAAATGAACCAGTTTAACGCTGTCCTTTTGCTGAAATTCTTTAAAAAGATAGATGCAAAAAAACAGCAACAATAAGTAGAATAAAATTATGGTAAAAGCTGGATAACCGCCACTTACCATTAAGAACAGAAAAAATGCCGCGCGCAAACTATTCCAATACGAACGCTCCCGAACCATTCTAAAATAAAAGTTTAAGACAAAAGGCAACCATGCTGCACTAATAATATAAGGAAGGTGTTGTGCGTTTCCAATAAAAACGCCGCAAAGCATGTATGAAATCCCAGCTAGCAACGCATAATTTTGCTCAAATTTTAGTGTTTTAGCCAAAAGGTAAAATCCTATTCCGGCAAAAAATGTATGGATCCAAAATTCAAATCCAATCGTATAAATGCTGTAACCGCTAAAATAACCGATAATCCAAACCAACGGATACCATGCGCCACTGGAAGGATCTGCATGAATTGGGTAGCCCAAATCTTGAAAGGGATTCCAATACGGCAATTGGCCATTTTGCAAACATTCGCCAATGTGAAACCTCCACGGATAAAAACAATCAATCGCATCGTATTTTACAGGATATAAAAAAAAAGAAATAGGAAAAAATACGAGCACAGCAACGATAAGAAAAATAATATATGGAGCGTAAGTTTTTTTTAACAGCACAATTCTTTTTTTAAAATCTATAATTTGGCATTTGTATGGTCAAAAATAACACAACCATTGGAATTCATCCAATTTCAGAGATAAAACGTTATTTTTATGCCGCAATTGTAGCACATGGTAAAAGTAAGCATCGTTATTCCGTCGTATCGTTCTGCCAACGTTTTGGAGAATAATTTGCCGTACCTATTGCTTTTTTTAGAGAAACAAAATTTCGCTTCGGAAGTTATCATTGTTGACGATGGCTCGAAAGATTCCGGTGAAACTGAACGGGTTGCTCTTCAGCACAAGTGCAGCTATTTGACGTATCCTGAAAATCGGGGAAAAGGTTTTGCCGTGCGAACGGGAATGGCAGCATCGCAAGGTGAAATTTGCATCTTTACAGATGCAGATATTCCATTTGAAACGAGCGCAATCGAAGCAATAATTCACTACATTCAAGTGAAGGAATTTGATGTGGTAATTGGAGATCGGGGTTTGAAAGCTTCTAATTATTTTTCTAAAATCTCCAACCAAAGGAGGTTTGGAAGTGGATTTTTCACTTTTATAGTTGGACGGTTTGTAACAACCGGAATTTCAGATACGCAATGCGGCCTAAAGGGTTTTCGGAAAAATGTTGCTGCAGATCTTTTTGGTAAATCCCGCATCCATGGTTTTACATTCGATGTTGAATTGGTGTATATTTCATTGAAACGGAATTATGACATCAAAAAAATACCGGTAAATTTGAGAAGTCAGGAAGGAAATTCCGTAAATATATTTAAACACGGTTTTAAAATGGTTTTGGATTTATTTATATTGAAAATCAATCATTTAAAAGGATATTATAACGGAAATGAATAGAAGAATAACCAACACGATTCGTTTTGTAATGGACGAATTAATTCCGCCGTTTGTGCGCGATTCGAAAATTTTCATGTATCCATTTTATCTGTTTGCCTACCGGGGAAGAAATATCCGGGAAGTGATGCAGTTTAAAAGCAAAGTTTATGCGTATTCCCCAGAACAATATGCATCTTTTTATAATAATTTGAATACGATTTCTAGAAATCGCGCTACGGATATGAATGGTGCTTGTATTGATTTTATTTTAAATTCTATCGATCCAACTGCAATTAACATTATCGATATTGGCTGCGGAAGCGGCTACCTACTCGGGAAAATTGCGCAAAAATTTCCTGCGATAAAACGCACTGGCTTTGACATCAAAGTAGCAACAGGGAATGAAACGTTCAACTACGTTCATGGAAATATCGAAAAATTACCTTTCGAAGATAATGCTTTTGATGTAGTAATGTGTAGCCATACCATTGAACATCTATTACAATTGGAGACCTGTATTTCTGAACTGAAAAGAATTACAAAAAAGCAATTGTTTATTGTTACGCCGTGTCAAAGATTCTTTTATTATACGCTGGATGAACATGTTAATTTTTTTCCGTTCAAAGAAAAATTAACCTCGATTTTACCTTTTGAGAACTTTGAATGCCATAAGCTTCAAGGAGATTGGGCGTATTTAGGCACTAAAAACACCGTTGATTAAAACCATTTTTGATTGTACCGTTCGAAAATAAATTATATTTGTTCCATGATGCGTGTTCTACTTGTTGTTTTTGTTTTGCTTCCAATTATTGGATTATCTCAAAAACCTATTGAATTAAAGTCTAAATTTCTCGGTGTTTACGAAGGTAAAATCTCCTCATTTTTAATGGATAGTGGCAAGGATTTATTGTCGGTTGATGAAAGTCCAATCACAATTGAAATTAAAGCAGATGCGATTTTTTTTGCTGTTGGAAGCAATAAAAAAAGCGGAATTTACACCGTATTGTTTGAAGCAGACAAGTACTTTTTGCTAGACTGTAAAATCAATGGTCAATTGGCAAATGAGCGGGTTGTTGTCTTTAAAAAAGGAAAGAAAATTTCTCGGGATGGTTTGTACCCGCAACCAAATACGATTTTACTGAAATCTAAAAATTAAAAAGGCAACCAAATGGTAAACGTTGTTCCTTTTTCAAGGCTACTTTTAACATCGATTTTACCGCCATGTGCATCAATTATTAATTTCACGTAGAATAATCCCAGTCCGAATCCTTTTACATTGTGAATGTTTCCAGTAGGAACGCGGTAAAACTTATCAAAAATCATTTTTAAATCTTCGCGTTTTATACCTATGCCATTGTCGGTGAACTCGAGAATCACACCGTTTCTTTCATTGCGCGTTGCAACCCTAATTTCAGGCGTTTTGTCACAGTATTTTATCGCATTATCAAGCAAATTATATACAACATTGGTAATGTGCACCGGATCTGCAAAGATTTCAGCATTTTCAGCTGCTAAACTCAAATGGATTAAACCGTCTTGCTCCAATTGATTGAACATAAAGTTGTCTTTTGCATCTTTCAAAAGTGCATGTAAATCCATCTTCTCTTTTTGGAGAACCAAATGCTCATTGTCCAATTTAGCAACGTTTAAAACGCGCTCCACCTGATTTTCGAGTCGTTTGTTTTCTTTGAATATAATTCCAGCATACCGCTTTAATTTTTCCGGATCGTTCGATAAGTCACTGCGCAAAAGCATTTCACTCGAAAGTCCAATTGTGGAAATTGGCGTTTTCAATTCATGCGTCATATTGTTGATGAAGTCTGTTTTTATTTCTGAAAGCCTTTTTTGCCGCAGAATGACATTTATGGAATACCCAAAAAATACGAGAACCAAAACGATTATTATTAATACATAGATCCATGGCGACATTAGTTCTGTGGAGGCTTCCGCTGATTTTGAAATCGTATTTGGAAAGTAAACAGTGAAATAATGCCCATCCTTTTTCCAATTCAGTTTTTCGGAGGTAATTCCAACTAATGTGTCCGAAACTGGCGCATAAAGCGAATCCACGGTGTATTTTATAAAATTCCCGAATACAATGGAATCGGTGAAACAATCGTAGATACCATACTGAAAATCCTGCCGAATGTCCTGGTTGTAGAATTCGCGTTTCAACAAGGTTTCTAAATAGTATGGATGAAGTTCTTCGTTGATATCAACGGTAAAATAGTTGGTTCTAACCTGTTTTACAGCACCGTATAAGTCGGAACTGTCGGCCTTTTGAGTGGAAATTTCTTCTAAAACGTTGCGGAGCGAAATGTGCACTTGTTCTGAAAAATGCTGCAAATTTAAACTGTCTTCTTTTTCCTGAATCGCAATATTGGTTTGCTGCATCACTAGTGTTTTGCGCATCCAAACCATTTGAACCACCAAAATACTGGCCAGAGAAATAATTCCCAGAATAACAACAGCGTTTATGTTTTTGCGATTCACACCTAAAATTTAATAGGATGGCATCGATGGATCTATTTCTGCTGACCAAGCAAGAATTCCACCTGTTAAATTGAATAAATTCGAATAACCGTGATTTTGCTCTAGATAACTAATAACATTTGCACTGCGCATGCCAGAACGGCAATGTATAACGACTTTTTTGTCCTTACGGATTTCATCCATGCGAACTATAACTTCTGCCATTGGAATTAAAACCCCATCCAAACTGCACAGGTCGTTTTCAAACGGTTCGCGCACATCAATCAATTGAAAATCTTGCTTTTCATCAATTAGTTGCTTTAATTCCTGAACGTTTACTGTTTTCATCCGTCGAAATATGAAGAGAAAATAAATGCAGGCGGATTAAAATCCTGTTACTCCATTTACCGTCGTATATTTTAAAATGTTCTTTTTATCTGGGTGGATTCGCGCAAATGCTGATTGTACCGCCATTGTTCCTTCGTGAAAACCACACAAAATAAGTTTCAACTTGTTTTCATAGGTGTTTACATCCCCAATAGCATAGATTCCGGGAATATTGGTAGAATAATCCAAGGTATTTACCTTGATTGCATTTTTCTCGATTTCAAATCCCCAATCTGCAATTGGACCTAAACTTGGTTTCAAACCAAATAATGGAATGAAATGGTCTGTTTCCACGATGATTTCGCCATCTTTTTGGTGGGTTACCACAACATTTGTAAGGTTCTCGTCGCCGTTAATTCCCGTTACTTCTGCCTCAGTAATTAACTTGATTTTCCCAGATCCAGCTAGATCAATTACTTTCTGCACGGAATCTAAATGTCCGCGGAAAGAGCTGCTTCGGTGCACTAAAACTACTTCTTTTGCAATATTTTTTTCGGAAAGAAAAATTGACCAATCCAATGCGGAATCTCCTCCGCCAGCAATCACCACGCGTTTTCCATGGTAAAATTCTGGATCTTTAATGATGTATTCAACTCCTTTGTCTTCAAAAATTTCTAAATTTTCAATTGGTGGTTTTCTTGGTTCAAAAACGCCTAAACCTCCTGCAATCATTACAATTGGAGCTTCGTGTTTCGTTCCTTTTACAGTTGTTACAATAAAGGTATTGTCAGCCGTTTTGTCAATTGTCATTGCAGCTTCACCAAGCGTAAATCCTGGTTTGAACGGAGCAGCTTGTTCCATCAAATTATCAATTAATTCTCCTGCCAAAACACTTGGGAATCCGGGGATATCGTAAATTGGTTTTTTAGGATAAATCTCTGAACATTGTCCGCCTGGCTGCGGGAGCGAATCGATTAGATGGCATTTTAGTTTTAGTAATCCTGCTTCGAAAACGGTGAAAAGTCCTACTGGCCCCGCACCGATAATTAGTATATCTGTTTGAATCATTTTTCGTATGTGTAAAACGCTGCAAATTTAGTGAATACTTACCTAACAATGCAAAAAATGAATTGTTCTTTTGCAGCTTGAAAAGTGTTTTTTAATTATGCGTCACTGTTAAATGTATTTTTTGGCAAATTCCCAAAGCACAACGCCTGCGCACACGGAGACATTTAGACTGTGTTTTGTTCCAAATTGTGGTATTTCTAATATGTAGTCAGAAAGATCGATCACATCTTGATCTACACCATTTACTTCATTTCCAAAAATTAAAGCGAATTTCTCTTCCTTTAAATTAGGAACATCCTGCAAAAATGTCGTTTTCTCCGTTTGCTCAATGCTACAGATAGTCATTCCGTCGTTTTTCATTTCCTTCACCAAATCCGAAATAGATTGTCGGTATTCCCAAACAACCGTTTCCGTTGCGCCAAGTGCAGTTTTCTGAATGTCTCGGTGTGGCGGATTTGCTGTGATACCGCACAGATAAATTTTTTCAACATTGAAAGCATCTGCCGTTCGAAAAAAGGATCCAATGTTATTTAAACTTCTAATATCGTTCAAAACAACCGTAACAGGGAATTTTTTTTGCTGTTTGAATGCTTCTTCTGAAACACGCTCCAACTCCCATAATTTTAATTTTTTATTCATATTGTTGAAAAGATGCAGCCCTGAAGTTTTGTCTACTCGCTACTTGGCGTTAAATTTACACAACAAATTCACAAAATCAGTAGACTTGGCGAAAGGAAAAGTAGAAAAAAGTGCGAGTGAAACGCCTTTGATGAAGCAGTACAATCAAATTAAAGCAAGACATCCACAAGCTTTACTGCTGTTTCGTGTTGGCGATTTTTACGAAACATTTGGTGCAGATGCGATATTAACATCCAAAATTCTCGGGATAACCCTGACAAAGCGAGGAGCCGGATCTTCCTCGGAAATTGAACTGGCAGGATTTCCACACCATTCTATCGACACGTATTTGCCAAAGTTGGTGCGCGCAGGACAACGTGTTGCAATCTGCGATCAATTAGAGGATCCTAAAATGACCAAAACCATAGTGAAACGTGGGGTAACGGAATTAGTAACTCCAGGCGTTTCGTTCAATGATCAAGTTTTGGATCAAAATAAAAATAATTTCTTGTGTGCAATTAATTTTGGTAAATCGGAACACGGAATCTCCTTTTTGGATGTTTCTACCGGTGAATTTCTTATTGCACAAGGAAACATGGAATACATCGACAAATTATTGCAGGGTTTTGAACCAAGCGAAATTGTCTATGCAAAGAATAAATCCAGCGAGTACATTCAATTTTGTGGGGATAAATTCCATTCTTTCCGTTTGGAAGATTGGGTTTTCGCAAAAGATTTTGCCAACGAATCTTTAAATAAGCATTTTGAAACGAATTCCTTGAAAGGATTTGGAATCGAAAACTTGGACAATGGCGTGATTGCAGCGGGTGCAATTTTATTTTATTTATCGGAAAATCAGCACAGTCGATTAGGGCATATCACAGCAATTTCTCGCATTGAAGAAGAACGCTATGTCTGGCTCGATCGATTTACGGTGCGTAATTTGGAATTAATTAGTTCTCCGCATGAAAATGCAACAACGCTTTCAGATGTTTTGGATCATACAAAAACCCCGATGGGCGGACGTATGATGAAAAGATGGATTGTGCTTCCGCTGAAGGATGAAAAACCCATCAATGCGCGTTTACAAGCAGTTTC
>JBEDAD010000118.1:0-8698 GCA_041177985.1 Bacteroidota bacterium
ACTGGAACGGAGGCGTAAGTTGCAGGATTGACGGGATTTTTTTGAGGATGTTTCACGTAATGCGTAAATAATTGTAATTTCACGAATTCAAAACAAGAATGGGTATAGTTCAAAAAGATGCGTTTCGTACCATGCTAATTTCCTATGTTGGAATAGTATTGGGATATTTGAATAAGGGACTTTTGTTTCTTATAATCCTTTCGACAGAACAAATCGGACTCATTAATCTCATCATTTCCGTAGGAATTCTATTTGCACAATTTGCCAACCTTGGAACAATTTATACCACGTGGAAATTTCTGCCATTTTTTAAAAATGAAGCGAAGAAACACCATGGGTTTTTGCCCTTAATCTTACTGATTGTAACGGTAGGAATTGTTATTTGCACCCTTGCTGCTTTTGCTTTTCGTCCGCAAATAGAAGCTGTCTACGCAGAAAGATCTGCACTTTTTAACACCTATTACCTATGGATTTTACCAATTGGAATTTCTTACGTTCTTTTCCTTGTTTTAGAGGTTTATTTGCGAAGTTTTTACAAAAATATCATTGCAGTTCTTGCATTTGAAATCATCCTTCGTCTCGCCCTAACGGTTCTACTAGGATTACTTTGGTTTAATGCTATTTCCTTTGGTAATTTCGTTATTCTTCACAGTTTGATTTACCTGCTACCAACCCTCATTTTACTAGTATATTTATACCGATTAAACGAACTTAACCTGCGACTTTCGACGATTAAAATCTCGAAAAAATTTCGTTCTATTTTAATTCAATTTTCTGCTATAAATTATATCAATACACTTGGCGGCGTTCTTGTAAGTTCCCTCGATGTGATGATGATTGCGCAAATGATTGGACTAAAGGCTACGGGCGTTTATACAACGGTTGTTTTTTTCACAAGCGCTTTGCTAGTTCCCTACAAATCAATTATCCGTGTAAGTTCTCCGCTAGTTGCCGACCATTGGAAACAGCGGGAATTTGGAAAAATGCAGGAACTTTATAAAAAAGTAAGTTCAATTGCCATCGTTCTAGGTTTTGGTTCTTTTCTATTGATTTGGAACAATATTGAATTTCTCTTCTCCTTTTTAAAACCGGAATTTCAGGAAGGAATTTGGGTGTTTTTCTTTTTAATGCTTGGGAAATTGGTAGACATGTATTTCGGTTTGAATGGCTCCATCTTCACTACTTCTAAAAAGTATAAATACGATGTGTATTTCACCTTGTTTTTAATTCTGGCCGTATTTGTCTTAAATCTTGTAATGATTCCGATTTGGGGAATCGCTGGTGCTGCAATTTCAACTTCCATTGCACTTATCTTTTACAATGTCGGGCGGCTTTTATTTGTTTGGATTACGTTCAAAATTCACCCGTTTCAAAAAAATCAGTTCGTCATTCTTTTATTGGGCATTTTCGCAACATTTGTCGGTTTTTTCACAAAGAATGTCTTATCCAATGATTGGCTGCAATTTCTACTAGAATGTTTACTCGTATTTGTACTGTTTCTGCTTCCGATTTACCTGTTTTCGCTAGAACCTGAACTTAAAAACTACGTTCAAAAAGGCAGTGATTTTCTTTTGAAAAAAGTTAAAAATTCAGCGAAGAAATAAACACAAATTTAACCGCTATGCTTTGTTAAATTCCATAAAAATGAATAGAATTTAATTACAAAGCGCCTTCACTTGTTTGATTGCTTTCTCCAAACCTGCTGGGTTTTTCCCGCCCGCAGTTGCAAAAAATGGCTGACCGCCACCGCCACCGCCAATGTGTTTGGAAGCTTCCCGAATTAAATTTCCTGCATGAATTCCTTTACTAGCAATTACGGCATCTGAAGCAATAATACTAATCGTACATTTATCTCCTTCATTGCCACCAAGAACACCAAAAAAGTCAGGAACTTCGCCCTTTAATTGAAAAAGAATATCTTTAATCGATCCGCCATCCAACGCAACGATTTCACCTAAGAAATTAATTCCTCCGATAGAAACAATTTTATTTTTTAATTCTGCCTTGACACCAATTGCTCGTTCTTTTTGCAACTGCTCGATTTCTTTCGTTAATTGGTTGTTTCGAACTAGCATATCATTAACCGCCTTGACAGCATCTTTCGGGTTTTTTAAAAGCTGCGAAATCGTATCTAAGGTTTCTGCTTTCTCTTTAAAATAGTGTTCAGCTGCAGACGAAGTAATTGCTTCAATTCTTCTAATTCCAGCAGCAACAGCAGTTTCCATTGTAATTTTAAACAAACCAATTTTTCCAGTCGAAGCAACATGCGTTCCACCACATAATTCAACAGAATCACCAAATTTTATGACGCGCACGCTATCGCCATATTTCTCGCCAAAAAGCGCCATCGCACCCAATTCTTTCGCTGCTTCAATCGGAACATTTCTACGTTCGTCCAAGTCAAGATTTTGATGAATTGCCGCCGTAACCATTGCTTCAACTTCCGCTAATTGTTCCTCTGTAACTTTTGAGAAATGCGAGAAATCGAAACGCAAATATTCTGGATTAACCAACGATCCTTTTTGTTCAACATGCGTTCCTAAAACGGTTCGCAAAGCATGGTGCAATAAGTGTGTTGCGGAATGGTTACTTGCCGAAGCGATGCGCTTAGAACTATTCACAATTGCCGTGAAATTTCCGTGAATATCACTCGGAATTTTTTCGGATAAATGAATGATCAGGTTATTTTCTTTCTTCGTATCAAAAATGGGAATGATTTCACCATTTGCTTCAATCGTTCCGGAATCTCCAACCTGTCCTCCACCTTCCGGATAGAATGGCGTTTGATTGAAAACTAACTGGTAAAACTTTTTTTGTTTTTGGCTAACTTTTCGGTACTTGATTAGTTCAACGTTTGAAATTAAGGTATCGTAACCAATAAATTCAACCATTCCATCTTTTTGAACCTGCACCCAATCATCCGTTTCAATAGCAGTTGCTGCCCGAGAACGGTCTTTTTGTTTTTGCAATTCCGCATTGAACGCTTCTTCGTCAATAGTCAAATCATTTTCTCTGGCAATTAAAGAAGTTAAATCAACAGGAAAACCAAACGTATCAAATAACTCAAAAACTTCCTTGCCATCAATTACATCGTTATCCGCATCTTTGGTAACCTTAATAATTGCATCGATTCGCTTCAAACCTTGTTCTAAGGTTCTGAAAAAACTAATTTCTTCTTCGCGAATTACTTTTTGAATCAATTCCTGCTGATTTTTCAATTCCACAAATGAATCGCCCATGGTTTGACTTAAAACAACTGCCAAATCACACAGAAAAGGTTCTTTCAATCCAAGCGTTTGGTAACCATATCGAACTGCTCGTCTAAGAATTCTACGAATTACATATCCCGCGCCAGTATTTGAAGGTAATTGTCCATCAGCAATAGAAAAAGCAATTGCACGAATATGATCTGAAATTACACGCAAAGCAATATCTGTTTCTTCGTGTAAACCATATTCTACCTTGGAAACTTTCGCAATATGCTGAATCAAAGTTTGAAAAAGATCGGTGTCATAATTGGAAGTTTTTCCTTGCAATGCCATTGCCAATCGCTCCAATCCCATTCCTGTATCGACATGCGTTGCTGGAAGTGGCTCTAAACTTCCGTCTGCTTTACGGTTGAATTGCATGAAAACATTGTTCCAAATCTCAACCACCTGAGGATGATCAAAATTCACCAAATCTCTACCTGGAATTAAGGAACGCTCTGCTTTTGTGCGAAGATCTACATGGATTTCCGTACATGGTCCGCAGGGTCCGGTATCGCCCATTTCCCAAAAATTATCTTTTTTTGAAGCAAGAATGATTCTATCTTCTGCAATGTATTTTTTCCATATCGCAAAACTCTCCGAATCTTGTGGAACATTATCCGTAGCATCGCCTTCAAAAACGGTAACGTATAATTTATCTTTTGGAATTTTATATACTTCTGTTAATAACTCCCAAGCCCAAGCAATTGCTTCTTCTTTGAAATAATCCCCAAACGACCAATTACCGAGCATTTCAAACATCGTATGGTGGTACGTATCTACTCCTACTTCCTCTAAATCATTGTGTTTTCCAGAAACACGCAAACATTTTTGAGAATTTGCAATGCGCGGATTCTTTGGAATAGCATTTCCAAGAAAAAAATCTTTAAACTGATTCATTCCCGCATTCGTAAACATCAGGGTTGGATCATTTTTAACTACCATCGGGGCAGATGGAACTATTTCATGCCCTTTTGATGCGAAAAATGTAAAAAACTGCTCACGTATTTCAGAAACTTTCATGTGTAAAATCTTTTTTTCAATTATTCAATCCGATGCAAATTTAACGGAATTCGCGAAAAGCAGGAAAGAAAGGTATTGTAAAAATTCAGTTAGTTTTGAACGAAAGGTCTAAAAAAGTTTATCCTGGTAAAAAATGCTTCCGCAACATGCATTTTAAGCTTTCCTTTTTTCAAACTAAAAAATGCGTTAAATCAAGGCGTAAAACACAACCATTTTGCGGTTAAATCGCCTTTTTGTCTGATTTATAGCGACATAAAAAAGGAATTCACTATATTTACACTTCGTGTTCAAAAAAAACCACACATGTAAACTGCATTCTTTGTCGGTTGAAAGCGTTTCTAAAAGTATCGGAAAGCGCATTCTACGTTTAACTTCTGCTGGATCACATGTCTATTTTGAACTGGAAAAAAGCGAAAATAAAATTAACCGAGCGCTTAATAAAATTGAAAACAAAAATGAAAACAGCTCTTTTATTAAGTGTAATAGGAATAAGTAGTTCCAGTTTCTTTTTATTTCCCTTCAAGATGCAGCAGGAAATTAAAGCGCAAGCGCAAGTAAAAAAAGAAATTCAACCGCAAAAAGAAATTGAAGACACGCTTATCACCTTAGTGGCTGTTGGAGATATTATGATGGGAACGAATTATCCGAACGAAAGTTATCTTCCACCAAACGATTTGTTTTTACTCAATCCCATGCACGAATTCCTTCAGCAAGCAGATGTGACTTTTGGCAATTTGGAAGGAACAATTTTAAATAGTGGCGGAAAAGTTAAAAGCTGTTCCGACCCATCAAAATGTTATGCGTTTCGTCAGCCGGAATATTTTGTTTCACACTTAAAAACTGCTGGATTTGACTTTTTATCCATGGCAAATAACCACATGGGCGATTTTGGACAAGAAGGTCGCGATAATACCGCCCGAATTTTACGGGAAAATGGTTTTCGTTTTGCAGGATTAGAAACGTGTCCGTGGGATACTTTGACGGTGAAAGGCGTTACTGTTGGGATGACTGCATTTGCACCAAATACGGCTTGCCTTCAAATTACAGACTATGCAACTTTGCAATCGGTCGTTTCCAAATTAAATTCATTTTGTGATATTGTTATCGTTTCCTTTCACGGTGGCGCTGAAGGATCTGGAAAAACACATATTACCCGAAAAACAGAGATTTTTTACGAAGAAAACAGGGGAAATGTATATGAATTTGCACGGGTCGCAATCGATGCTGGTGCAGATGTGGTTTTAGGTCACGGACCGCACGTCACACGAGCTATAGATTCGTATAAAGGGAAATTTATTACCTATTCTATGGGAAATTTTTGTACCTACGGAAGATTTAATTTGAACGGCGTTAGCGGAATGGCGCCACTTTTTCAACTGCGTCTGACCAAAAAAGGAGAGTTTGTGGATGGTAGAATAATAGCCACAAAACAACTTGGCGAAGGAGGTCCGGTTTTAGATGAGACAAATGGCGCTTTGGGACAAATTAAAATTTTAACGGGGACAGATATTCCTGAATTGAAAGTTGAATATGGCGAAAATGGCAGATTTAAATTCAACTAATTTTTTATTTCATTACCGAATTTTAAACAATAATTTTGCCAATACCTCGCTTTTTAACACACTAAAGATTGCACGAAATGATTACAATAAAGGATATAAATAGTTCGGGACACTTTGATTTAGATAGAATTAAAGAAAATTCGAACGGGGATGTTAAATTCTTACATGAAATTTATTCTGAATTTTTACTGGAGATCCCTAAAAAAATGGCTGCAATGCAAATGTTCCTCAAGGAAAACAAAATAGAAGATATTTTAAATATCTGTCACAATTTAGTTGGAATCTTCCCAATTTTTGGAATGGAATCTTCTTTACTCATTTTACGAGGAATAAATCTGCAACTAAGTCAAAATAGTATCGATCAATCGATTGAAAAACAATTTGAAGAATTAGAATGCATCATCAACACTGTTTTATTGGAAATAGAAATAGAACTTTCTAAATTGAGTTAATAATTCTATTTAATCTGCTCTGAACATTCTTTCTACAACTTATACAACTAAACATTGGTTATATGCAACCAAAAAAAAAATCGCTTCGGACAATGAACATCTGAAACTATTAATAATTCATTACCAAATGAATTTCACGAATGACAAAAATCGGACTCAAAATAATCTTGAAATTAAAATAAAACATTCTTGTCAATTCAAAACTTGTCCGTATTTTTGTCCGTATCCGTAAAAACGTCCGTAAAATGATAAATGTAAAATTCTATCTTGATAAAGCTGATAAAAGCAAAAGATTTCCTATACATCTAGTACTTCGTCAAAAAGATTTGCAAATAAAAGTTGCTACAGGCGAGAAAATAATGAAAAAAGATTGGGATAACAAAAATCAGTTGGTTAAGGATTCAGAATATTCTCACAAATCAATTAATAAATTTTTGATTTTTTTAAAACAAGAGGTTGAAAAATATTTTGAAACGGAATTACATTCAAATTTTACAGATAAAAAAATTAAAGACAAAATTACATCTTTAGTTAACAGTAGAAAAGAAAACACAAGCGTTAATATTGTTTCTGAACCATTAACAGAGTACGAGAAGAAAACAAAAGTTACTTTTGTTGACTTATTTGCTGGTGCAGGTGGTTTTAGTGAAGGGTTTCTTCAAGCAGAATATGGAAACAAATATTATGATTTTAGATTAGGAAGCGATATAAACGAAAATTGTGAACTAACCCATTTAGCTCGTTATAACTATCAACTTGGTCTCGATGCTGAATTTCTTCGTCAAGATATTACAGAGCCAGATTTTCTAGATAATTTTTTGAAAAAATTGGATAATAAAGAAATTGACATTGTCTGCGGAGGGCCTCCATGTCAGAGCTTTAGTTTAGCCGGTAAAAGGAAAAAATTTGACAAAAAAGATGACTTATTTGCCCATTATTTAAAAGTTATCAGACAACTGCGTCCAAAATATTTTGTCATGGAGAATGTCAAAGGAATTTTGACTAAAGAACAAGGCAAAATAAAAGAAATGATTTTGCAAGAAATCAGATCAATTGTTGATTTAAAAGAATTTAGTCAATTAATGGTTTTTGTTGCACAACTCAAAAAAAATGAAATCAACCAATCCTTTATTTTAGAGTGTTACAATTTACGTTTGCAGTTCGAAAAGGCTACTGATAAAGAATTGGATAATTTAAAAAATAATTACATAAATAATTTAGAGAACAGGTTTAGATTATTAACACCTAAAATAGTTGATTATAAAACAAGTAAAACAGATAAAAACATTAGTACAATTCGACATGGTTTTAATTTATTAAAGCGTGTCAAAGAACTAGAATACGTTAGGAAAAAAATTATAAATGAAAAAGCATTTTCAAATTTAGACAATGATTTTTTTGCTGATGACTTTGATCTATTTTTAACTTCTATTGAACCAGAAACAATAATAGAAAAAATTCACACTTCTTTTAATAATCTAAAACCAAACGACTCTTTTTTAGAGGAAGTACAACAAATCATTACTGCTCTAGAAATATTTGATTACTCTTTCGATGAATGTGTAAAAGGACTTGATATTTTTGCTTTAAAAGCAAATAGGAAGAAAGAGTTTGAAACTATTTTATCAAAAATCAGACTGTATAACATTGAGCAACCTTTTGTTGCATTAGCATCAAATTACGGTGTGCCTCAAAATCGTGAGCGAGTATTGTTTATAGGATGTAGGAAAGACCAAAAACTAATACATGATATTCCTGCAACGGTTATTCATTCAGAAAAAGTTAATGTTTTTGAAGCTATTTATGATTTGGATTTCATCGGAAACGATGATGAAAGATTTGATTATGAAAAAATAGACTTAAAAAGTCAATACAATGGATCAACTGAAAAGATGACGTCTTTGATTCTAAAAAGAAATATCGATGGAGTACCAAATAATAATGATGGATTAAGTTATTCTGAATGGTCAAAAAAAGGACGTTTGAGTAGTCGATTTCAAAATGCAAAAAATCCATTTTATGTTAGGAATTTTGAAGAATTAGAGAACACATTAACACATTTAGTTGCTCCTTTACAAAATCATAAAACAAGTAAGCAGAATGATGATGTTATCAAACGACTCGATGTTATACTCAAATCTGGAAATTATGAATCTGCAAAAGAAAATCTAAAAAAAATAGGTTTAGAATCTGACAAAAGAAGTTATACCGTATTAAAGCCCGAAAGTCAAAGTTCTACAATAATGACAATTGCCGATGATTATATCCATTATGCAAAGCCAAGATCATTGACTGTTAGAGAAATGGCTAGACTTCAGTCTTTTGATGACTCGTTTGTTTTTCAAGGAAAACGTTCAACAGGTGGAAATAAAAGAAAATTTGAAGTGCCTCAATTTACATTAGTTGGTAACGC
>JBEDAD010000119.1:0-8153 GCA_041177985.1 Bacteroidota bacterium
CTTCATTTCAAAGAAAACAAACAAGGAAAAGGTTTTTATGCGATTTGGATTTGAGCAGTTTTTCTCCATGAAGGGAGGCTATATGGGTCAATTTGTAGTAACATTAGGATTTTAAATTAAAGAGCAAATTATGAAAGGTTTATTTTTAGTAGCATTAGTATTTGTAATTGCAGGATGCACAAAATCAACAATTGAAGATTTTGAACTTATTGAAGAAGAATTTTCAGGAGGTGGGAATTATGGTTGTGGAGATGATATTGTAGGTCAATGGGAGGCGCAAGATGTAGTATGTACATCGAATTTTCCGCAAAAGTTTTATTTAGATTGCAATGGAAATGGTTTTGCAACAAATCCACCTTGTGTAACATCATCATGTCAAGAGGAGTTGAAATGGGACTTTACATATACTGTATCGGGAGGGACGTGTTATATGACCTACCCTGCAACAAACCAATACACTTGTTGTGGTGTGGATGTACCACCAGGAAACCAGTCGGGTGCTTCTTTTACATACTCTGTTTCGGGAAATACATTAACGACAAGTTTTGGCACGTTTACTAAATAACTAACCAATTAATTTATGATTTTATGATCAAATTCTTTTCGTGAATTTTAATAACATCTATTAAAACGTTGCGAAAAAATCGTATCCAAGTTCCTAATAAATATACATTTCGCCTTCCGAAAAACACAAGCGATTAAATTCTGCCAAAAGCTCTCTGTACTTCAAATCCAACTTGCCCCTAACCTGCCCGATAAAACCAATGCTTCCTTCTAGTCGGTTCACAAATGTTTTTCGGTGTTCGCTTGTTGCAGCGCCTTCCAGCTTAAAATGATTAACGGTTGCCGCTTCAATTCCGTTTACCCGCAAATCGTGGAGCATTGCACGCACTTTCTTCAAGTAGCGACGATCGACATTTAAGCGGGAATTTACCGTTAAACCGGTAACCGTTTGCTTTCGGTTTTTTGTTCGCTGCCGCAGTTTCTTCTCGTTTACCGTAAATCCAGCGGCAACAATAAACGAGCGAATCTCCGCTTGCTGTTCATCCGTAAATAAACTGTTGGAGGAAAAAGTCAAATCATCCGCATAACGGGTGTAATTTACCGCATTAGATTCCGCCCAAATACGCAAAGCGCCATCCAAACTTAAACACGCAAAATTGGAAAGTACCGGCGAAGTAGGCGCGCCCTGTGGTAATCTTCCTTTGTAGGTTGTCAGTAATCCCAAAACCGTTGCGATATGCTCGTTGCATTGAAACGGCGGAGATAGCAGAATATCCTTTACGCGCTTTGCGGAAATTGCAGTGAAAAAATTTTCCAGATCCACCGTTAAAACTGCCTTTTTACCAACATGCACTTTTGCATTTTCAACAATATTTGCTTTGGTTGCACCTTGTTCCACTTGTAAAATAAATCCGTGCACGTTTGGCGGTCGAACCCCCAAGTAAACCAACTGAAAATAACGGTTCAACTTTTTTTGCACAAGCAATAATTCTGCTGAAGGCGCATCAATTTGTCGGCGTCCGCCACGTTTTTTAGGAATGGAATATTCCGTGTATTTCGGGGAATTTATAAGGTTTTGAAGTTGCAGGTATTCCATTTTCAAGAGTAAACACAAGTCTAATGCTTTGTTAACCCGCAAAAGTTTCTCCTTCAATGTTCTATGCTGGTTCAGATACATTAGCCGCTGTTGCTTCCGTTTTAGCTGTGAATCACGCTTCAACGATTTCAGGACGGAGGCATGAATTGCTTTATCGCGTAGGGTGGAATTATCTGTCATTGGAATTGGAAAAAGAAATGATTTGAAAGAATATCTTTAAAAAACAGGTTAAAATTACAGTAAGAAAAAGAGCCGTTGTCGCTTATCTTTAATTTGGAATGCATGCTTGTGGAACGCAGTGAGACAAGCATGCGTTGCGCAGCTAGTCGCACCTCCACTCTTGATCGGATTGCAGGAACACAACCACAGGTCGTCCAATTCGACGCATAAGTTTTAGACAACGGCTCTCGATTCATTTAAAATGGAACTTCCTTGAAATCATCCATTCGGTCTTCGTTGACCTCAAAAGTTGCTTGTATTTCTTCAAACGGAATAAACCGCGTGAATTCTTTATCAATTTTTAAGCGCACGCGTTCCAGCGCTCCACTCCTATTTTTTGCCATGATCAATTCAAGGAGTCGCTCGTTGCTCATTCCCATATCGTTGATCCTAAAACCGTAATATTCTGGACGGTAGAGAAAAAATACTTTGTCCGCATCTTGCTCAATCGCACCACTTTCTCTCAAATCGGACAAAATTGGTCGTTTATCGCCGCCTCTTTGTTCCACCGAGCGACTCAGTTGACTCGTGGCAACGACACAAATATTTAAATCGCGCGCTAGGTTTTTTAATTCCCTGCTGATGTGTGAAATTTCGAGTTCGCGGCTATTTCTGTAGCGGTTGGAACTTAAAAGTTGCAAATAATCTACAAAAATCACTTTTACACCAAACTCTTCCACGTGTTTGACACACAGCGCTTTGAATGCTCCCATACTTTGCGCTTGACGGTCAACAATTCTCAATTTTAGTCGGCCTATTTCTTCTTTCACCGCGTCTAACTCTTTTTGTTGGCTTTCGTTTAACGCGCCATTTCGGTAGTAATTGACCGGAAGATTGGACAAAGAAGCCACAACCCGCGCCATCAGCATGAAACTAGAGTTGTCCAGCGAATAAAACAATACGTCGTGTTCCGCCGCGACATTTACTGCGATATTGGTTAAAAAATGGGATTTCCCCATGGCTGGGCGCCCGCCAACAACCACAAATTCTCCGGGCCACAATCCGCCAAATGCAGAATCGTAGGCTTCTAAACCTGTTTTTATAGCTTGCGAAGCAGATGAAATATTCGAAGCGTTAGCGTGTTCCTTGAAAATTTCGCTGATTAAATTGGAGCGTATCGCTTCTTGCGCGGAAGTATCAAAATCCAACAATAACTTTCGAACGTGGTCGATTTTTACGCTTTCGTCCACCCGATCGTAATCGAGTACTTGTTTCAGCTTTTCAATTACTTTGTGCGGAATTGCATCTTGGATCATCAAATGTGTTTTTAGTATTTTCGCAGGCACAAAGTCAATTACCTTACCAAAAATAAAACGCCCTAAAAACGCTCTGAAATTAGTTCAAAGTATATCAGATAATGAAAACTGTATCAAAATCTGAATGAAAATTTCCTTTTCGCAACCAACTGAAAACACTTTCCAACTTTACAAAAATAGTTGTGGCACTGGAAGCTAAAAACGCAGCGCTTTTAGGCAATTACTTCCAACCGATGCACATCGTTCAGTTGAATAGCATAGTAGTTAAAATCATTCTCATCTGGCGTTTCCTCCTCTATAATATCGATGGTACAATCCTGCAGTGGCAACGGTTCGAAATACAAACTAAAAACCGTCCAATCTTCCACGGATTCAAAGTCCAAACGTTCCGGGGAAAGTGGAATATTTTGCGCCTCTTTTAACGCGGATCTTTTGTTGGAACCTTTTTCCTTTATAAAAGTATGTGGTGCAGCAGCAGAACTGCAGCGGAGCGGAAATTAATATATGAAAAAAAAACAGATTTTTAATTCCAACCTTCTGGAAATTTCCCTTGCGCAACATTTGCTAAAATAGCTAAACATTTATCAGCATAGCCATCGTCTTTGGGATTTCTTACCCATACCCACTTACGCGTTATAGTGGATCGTCTTGGTATGTAATATATTCCTGAACCGTATGATTGAAGTGCTTCTAATTCAATTTGTATTTCTTTGAAATCAGGCAATTTTTTGTAAAATTCAGGATTGGAAGCACGCAATTGGGCTGGATATTCAGACACCCTTTTTTTTCGGATCTCGAAATCTAATTTCGCTGATGCAATATTTTCCTTCCAACTCCAAATTTGAATCGCTGAAGGATTTTCTATGCGATACATTCCCCAGCCTTTGTCGAACGTCGGTATTCCATCTTTCGTAAATTGCATAAATTGCGATTTAAGGTAAACAACTGCCCATAAATAGGGAAGATTCAATGCACTGCGCACTTGTTCTTTATTTGGTTGCGTACCTAAAATTTTGAAAACACATGTTTTACTCGTGATTACCATATTATCTCCAACTCGAGGATCTATATTTGCTTTACAAACAATTTCCAATTTCCCTCCACGTACCTCATTCAAAGCAACTGGAACTTCTTGTTTAGCAGCTTGTTTTTTTAATTCTCCTTCCGCTTTTAAACTGTCATTTCTACTGTTTTCTTTGAATGTAATTTGCTGCTCAGACCATACACGAACTAATTTATCACCACTTTGCAAATTATCAATATTTATTGTTAGCGGAATCGCGGGAAACACTCCATCTTGAGTTATGTAATATACTAGGTTTTCCTCAGTCGAGATGGTTGTTAGAATAATTTCTTTTTTCATAAAGTGGTAGTTTAATAATTTGTTTTAACTTCTATTTAACCTCAAAGCTCCATCCGATATACCCTTATAAAAACAGCTTACGGGCATTGATCGATTTATTATTTTGTTTTTTAACCCCATATTTCATCCTTCCTTATCTGCCTTTTCACAAATTTGGCAAGATGTCCTAATAGTTTATTTCTCTTCAATTCCTTGCGAAGTACTTAAAATAAAATCTTTTCGTGTCGTTAAATTACTAAAATATTTTGTTAGTGAAGCTTAAGTTGTTGTGAGGCGCAGCAGTAGAACTGCAAAGCAGCAGGGGAACTAAATTCAAATAAAAAACGAAAAAAGTATGTTGTGTAATAAAGTGTTGAGATTATGCGATTGGAGCAACACCCTTTTCTTTCATATAATCAATGATTTTTTCAGATTCATCTAAAGCAACCACTTCAACCAACTTAGAATTGCAAATTACCTTCCATAAGTCATGTTGTTGTTTATCTTCTTTTATTGGTTCGTCACCCAACACATAACACTTAGCTTCTTTATCGACTTTTTCAGTATGCTCCACTAAATATAAATAAGAGGAAATGTCACTTTGAAGAGAACTAAATGATTTTGAAAAATCGATAGATTGACCCGAAACAAATGCACCATTTTTGCCAAAAAAATCAACTGTAACAGGAACAATTAAGTCTGGAATTATTTCATTGCTAACGGCAAAATTAACATTTGCATATTGCTCTGCAGATTTTCTGAATTTTTTGCGCACCGATGTAAACAAGTTTGCTTTCGGTTTGATAATAGTCTCAAATACTTCTTCCGAATAAATGTATTTTTTGAAAAGAACTTTAAAAACATCAAAACAAATATCCAAATCAATAGTTGTTGCTTCGGAAAATTGAACAAGATTATTATTGTATCGACTTAAATAATTAATATATGGTTCAGAAACTGTGTAATTGTTATCGTTATTGAATAGTTTATCTTCAATTGTTGGAATTTTATTAATATTTTTTTCCATTCCATTCAACGCAGCTAAAGCCAACTTACTTGCTGAAAGAGTAATTAATTTTGAAATAATTTTAAATTTTGCCTCGGAAAAATGGAAATAAGTTTTCTCTGGTGTAACGCAAAGTAAACCAATGTTGAATTTCTCATTCAATTGAGGGTTTGTAGCGATGGAAACTATGGAATAATATGTTTTCATTTTATTTTTAAACTAGATTTGATAAACGTTAAAAAAGTTGTTTTAGTTTCAATTAACCAATCTTTTTGGAACAAATTACTTTTCAAAGCGATTATATAATCGTTTGGTATGTTCCTTTCTTTTGGTATCTCTAAAACGTGTTCATCATATTTTTTTACTAATTTGAGGATACGAATGTACAACGATTCTGCAAAATCATCTGCATCTTTCATCTTTTTTAACATTGGTTTTACTAATTTACGAAATTCTGGTGTATCAATCAACGATACCTCATAAGAGATTTCATACAATGGTCTTTCAAGATTAAATGACAAACCGTTAAAGCACTGTTCATGGTCAATTGGAGTAATTTCCCAACCATATGTACTTGGATGAAAGAGTAAATTGAAATTATCCCAATAACGATCATCGTTACCAAACCAAATATCGCAAAATGCAATTATAATTATATCTACTTTATTTTTTAAGCTTTTGTAATCATCCAAGGGGAACTGACTCCATTCCAATGTATTTTCCAAAAACAAAGTTCCAAAACAAGGATACTTATTGAAAAAAGGAACTTGGCACTCTATGGTTCCTAAAACATGTTCATCTTTAACTTTAATTAATTCTTTTGGCGCAACTGCAACACCCAAATCTTCTAACAAAGAATGGCACATCCATTCTGCAAAAAGACTATATGCTGGAAGTTGACCGCCGTTATGCTTACAAACATAATCCTTCAAATTATTGCACTCCACCAAGACAGGTGATTGGCCTGTTTTATAGACATATTTTATCTTTTGAATGGAGTGGAGCATTTTATTTATTTAATTTTTTAGATTCTATTTTATCAATATCAAGTTTTATTAAATGTACTCTTATTATATAATTCAAAATTGCAATTTAGCAGCAGTGCAAATGAAGTGGATTAAATTACTAAAATATTTTGTTAGTGAAGCTTAAGTGGTTATTAGGCGCAGCAGTGAATCCCGAAATGTCGGGACAAGATCTGCAGCGCAGCGGGGGGGATTTTTAACTATTAAGTTTAATTGTAACATCCGTTTTTATCAAGTCATTTACATTAATTGTTGGCAATAGAAATTTATTGTAAATAGTATTTTCGGTTTTTGAATGAAGAACGCCTCTTGTGCTCCCAATCGAAAGCATAACTAAGTGTGAAATAAAACCTTTGGGTATATTTAATTCATTATTTAATAAATCTTCAAATGAAATCCAAGATTCATTTACGATATGAAAATGCGAACCTGTTTCTAAGATTAGAAATGGTGCGTTATTTTGAAAAAAAGAAACATTAAAAAAAACTGCTATCATTTTTTTTGTTGAATCAATTCCAAATCGAACACTTGTTTTCATTTCTATATTTTCATCTTCTTTATAGAAACTATCAATAATAGCGAATTGCTCTGTGGTTAGTCTTTTTAATGAAAATCCTACATTATTTTTATTTTCCATAATTATGCTGCTAATGCGTATGAGGTATTGTCACTAGATAGATTCAATAAATCTTCAATGGGTTTATTATAATCATTAGTTTCAGTTACTTCAACATTGGAAATTTTTGATGAAATAGTATTATTATAAATCTCTTCAAATGAATAGCTACTAACCACTTCGTATTTAGTGACTTCAATAAGTTTAATATTCAGAACGTTTTGTAAATTACAAATTGTATCTAAGGTAAGATTCTCATTGCCTTTTAATAGTTTGTTTACATATTGTGCAGAACACCCCAGAGCCGCAGCTAATAACTTTTGATTGTAAATCCCATCTTTTTTTAATTTATTTTCAGATAACTTAGATAAAACGCTTAACGCGATTTCAAATGAAATATCTAACCAATTTGAATTTTTATTAAAATTATCTAATTCATTAATCCAAGAAGTATCTTCACCAGACACTAATTTTTTAAAGTTTTTAAAGTTTTGAGTTTCCATAATTTTATATTATCAATTCGTAAAAACCATCATAATCCGTTATTCCTTCATTTCTTAAAAAGTCACGTACTTGATTTAACATTACTAATTCTTTTTTTGTTGCCTCATCTTCATCCATCAATTCTTTTAGTTTTAATGCTCCACCAACAATTACATATCTATTAGATTCAATTTTTAAAGCGTATATTCTTAACCAATATTTATGATTTGGTTTTGCTTTTTGTTGCGATAACTCTACATCTGTTCGATATTCTTTATTATCTAAATTTGAAAATAATTGATCTAAATTAGGATTTTTACTATTTAAAATTTGTTGAAGGTTATTTCTAAATTTATTTATTTCAAAGCGTGTAATTCTAACCGCATCTGGCACGCTTACATTAAAGTATTTTAAATCTTGTTCTTTTTTACTGAAATATTCAAATAAATAGTTTGCATTATTCCAATCAGTTACAATTTTGTTAAAAACATTAACTCCATCAATTCTAACGGCATGTAAATATGGTGCAAATATACGATCAAATTCCATTTAAATCAACTTGTAGGTTTATTTTTATTCTGAATTAACATAAATTAATCATTTCTT
>JBEDAD010000120.1:0-3646 GCA_041177985.1 Bacteroidota bacterium
CCTTTTTCAGGAAAAGTAACGTCGATTTTAACACGTACAGAGTCACCGTGCATCTCTAATGGATTTGGAGTAACTTTATAATCTAAATCTTTCAAAAGGTCGCAACTAGTTACTAATGAACCAGTAACAGCAAGAAGCGCTAAACCTAAAATGCTTTGTTTTTTCATATACTTTATTTAAATCCTACCAATTTTTAGGGCAATATTAAGCAATATTATTGTCTTAAAAAATAAAATCGCGAATTATTGTCAACAGGTTAAAGTGGCTTTATTTTTTTAGGCTTTTCACTTGTGTCCGAACAAACAGCTTTTAATTGTTTAATAGTCAATGTGTTTGTTGGATCTTTCCATTCGGGCACAATGTCGCACAATGGTATTAAAACGAATAACCTTTCGGAATACCTTGGGTGCGGAATTTCAATAGTTTCAGATTTTACAATTAGCGAGTTGAAAAAAATAATATCGATATCGAGCGTTCTAGAAGTATAGCCTGAATGGGTTTTTACAGATCTTCCATTTTCGATTTCGATTTGCTGCGTAATGGCAAGTATTTCGTTTGGATTTAGAATAGTTTTAACTTCTACACAGGCATTTAAAAAGCTGTCATTTGACTCAAAACCAAGGGGTTCTGTTTCGTAAATAAAGGATTTTTTGGAGATTTTTCCGATACGTAGTTCAATTTCCTCTAGCGCTTTTTCAAGATAATTCGATTTGTTCCCTTGGTTACTTCCAAGACTAAAAATGACAGAATTCATCTAATTACCATTTGAAGGAATTCACCATTTTAAGCAGATCTACTTTTAAATAGTCCAAGCTTGGTTTTAGGGAATCGTAATTTGGGCGAACATTAAAGTAGACAACACCACTGATGAATTTTGAAGTTGAATCGGTTAAGTAAAATTGAAATGGTGAGGCTACATCGCCCTGCAATTCAAAGAAAGTACCAAACACTTTATTTTCAGGGTGCAAAATTAATTGGTCGTCAATTGCAGTTGCTTTTAATTTATGCTCATCCACTTTATCGTTTGCAAAATTAACATACGTTGCAAGGGGTTCTTTCATCTCAATATATGAAAAGTGAATTACGCCATTCAATGAACCGAGTTCGATGTCTTTGTGGCATGTTATTCCTGACGAATCATAAACATCTTTAACCTTAAAAATACTGGAGGCATCAAATTCGTATCCGCAAGCGCTTTTGTATTTCACATAAGTATGCTCTGGAAGATCCATGCGCAAATAAGTTGGAGGTTTCGGAATAGTCAGTTCCGAGCTGCAGGAAAAAAGTAAGAGCGCTAAAAAAATGGTATAATTTTTCACATTTCTGGAGTTAAATTAGGAAGAACGATTTTCACCATTTTTATTCTTCTTTTATCCGATGATTCAACAATTAATTTAAAAGTTTCGAAAACGATAAATTCATTGTTTTTTAATATTCGACCTGCTTGTTCTACAATAAACCCTCCTAAAGTATCTGAATCTCTCTTTTGTAGATCAAATTCTTTTCCATCAATATCCAAAACTTTGTAGAAATCAACTAATGCTGTTCGGCCTTCAAATAAGTAGGTTTGATCGTCTATTTTGGTGTAAACAATTTCCTCATCGTCGAATTCATCTGCAATATCCCCAACAATTTCCTCTAAAATATCTTCCAAGGTTATTAATCCACTAGCGCCACCATATTCGTCAACGACAATAGCCATGTGCATTTTTTTCGTCTGGAATTCTTTTAAAAGGTCATCAATTTTTTTATTTTCAGGAATAAAAAGTGGCTTACGGATCAAACTATTCCAATTAAATTCAATTGACTCGTTCAAATGCGGTAAAAGATCTTTGATGTAAAGTATTCCGATAACATTGTCGAAAGATTCCTTGTAAATCGGAATCCGTGAATAGCCAGAATCTAGAATTACTTGTAAAACAGCTTCTGCAGTTGCTGCTTCTTCAATTCCGGTAACATCCATGCGGGATTTCATAATCTGGCATGCTTCTGTGTTTCCGAATTTTACAATTCCTTCCAAAATTTTTTGTTCTTCGTCGGAGGTGTTATCTTCCTTTGTCAAGGCAAGTGCTTGCTCCAGTTCATCTGTTGTAATTTTAATTCCTTTTCGCCTTGTTTTGTTATTGATAATTCGGCTACCCAAAAGTAATAATTCCTTTAGCCATGAAAGTGGTGGAACTGCTTTAAGTGTCATTATTGGTAAAGCCATCGCTCTTGCAATTGGCAAAGAGTTTTTGGTAGAATAGATTTTTGGAATTACTTCACCAATCAACAATAACATAAATGTAATACCGATTACTTCGATTACAAAACGAAAAGCTTCATTAACAGGAAGCATGTGCTTGAAATCTTCAAGTATGGAACTAGATAGAATTACGATACCAACATTTATAAAATTATTACTGATGAGCAGTGTCGCCAGAAGTTCTTTTGGATTTTCTAAAAGTTTCAAAACTGTTTTTGCTGCTTTGCTGTCTTCGTGCTTTAGCGTCTCTTTTTCATTCGGTCCAAGAGAGAAAAATGCAGATTCTGAACCGGAAGCCAATGCGGAAAGACACAAAAGCAGCACTAAAACGATAAAACTTACAATGGTATTTGAAAAATTAATTCCTGCATAAATCGCCTCCGAAAGAGGCGCGATACTGGATGGTTCTAGGGAATTCATAGGCTTTTAAAATGGAAGTATTCCTTCGTCGTTCGTTGTAAACCCATCCATTTTTGTTGGCGATTCAGGAGTTCCTGATTGCGAATATGGGGGTTTTGTTTCTGAAGATTTTTCACTTCCTTCAGGACGAGACAAAATTGTTAGTTCATCGGCAATAATTTCTGTGGCATAACGTGTATTTCCATCTTTATCTTGCCAGGATCTTTTCTTTAATTTCCCTTCGACGTATACTTTGTATCCTTTTTTTAAATATTTCTCAGCTACTTCTGCCAAACCTTTCCACGCTACAATGTCGTGCCAATCAGTCGTTTCTCGCTTATCACCAGATGTTTTGTCGGTGTAAACTTCTGATGTAGCAAGTGAGAAATTTGCAACTACGCCACCATTTTCTAGGTGACGAACTTCTGGATCTTTCCCTAAATTACCAATTAGAATTACTTTATTTACGCTTCCAGCCATTTTCTGAATTAAAAAGCAAATATAAGATTTTTTGAATCGTTTGACAAAATGCCTTTTTCGATTGTGGGTTTTAATCAATACTTTCTGTTTCCAAGTAGCGGTCTATTAATCGAGGAATTGGATAATCTTGTATTTCAGCTATTTTAACAGCAATCCAATCGGTGTCAATTTTTGAAGGTAATTGGTTGAAATGGTAAAAACGCGCATGAAGTTTCTGGTGGGAAAGTATGTGTACAATTTCTGCTGAAATTTTGGAAGGAGGAAGTAATGTATAGTTCTCAAAATTATTTATTTCAGTATCCTCATCGGTTTCAATCAAGGGAAATTGAAATAAATTTTGCCAAATATCTTTCTCATTACGCTTTTGCAAATAGGTAGTTTGGTAGTTATTAAATATCAAGAAATGAAAAAACCGGTGTTTGACCGAAGTTTTTTTAGATTTCACTGGTCGGTTCATCCACGTACCGTTTGACTTGGAAAGACAGATAGAATCCAGCGGGCATATTTCACAATTTGGATTTT
>JBEDAD010000121.1:0-4804 GCA_041177985.1 Bacteroidota bacterium
TTCAAGAAAATTTTCAGGAAATCGAAAATAGTGGAATTGAAAGTGTTGTAAGGGTGACAGAACGTTCGAATTTAAATGCATTACCACTGTCTACCGATCAAAATGAAACTGCTTTAAAATCAGATAGATTAGAAGATAAATTGGTGGTAGCGCAAAACAAAACCAATGAATTAAAGGAAACAAAGTCCATTCAGAAAGTGGAGAAATTAACTGGTGTTGTGCAGGAAGCAGCTATTACTTCAAAATCTTTGAAATTGGATTACGGCTATACAATGCACAATAAAATGCGGAAAATTGGTCGTTCCATCCAACGAATGATGGACAACCCAATTGCTTTAAAAAATAGAAAAGATACGTATTACCATGTTCCAGGAATGCAAGCGATGGATGTGAATTTCGGTTCTGCGGGAACGATGCTTGCGACGCGCGTTCAATCAGTTTCTAGAGCGCAATGGCTTGGACAAGAAAATCAGCAAATCATGAACCAATTATCTATCGACGGATATTCTTATGGAATGCGCGGTGGTGTTGGTTTTCAGTTTAACCACAATTACTATGGAAAAGGTGGCATAGAAAATTATAACGCTTCGTTTATTTATTCTCCGAAGTTCTCGATTGCCCGAAACGTGTTAATCGAACCATCCATTCGCTTTAAAATGGGAAATAAATCTGTAAACAGCGGCCAGTTACAAAGTGGTTCTATGGTTGAATTTGATAGAATGAATTCTAAATTATTTTATTCTCCTGGAGAACAACCAATCGGAAAGAGTTTGTGGTACAAAGATTTGGGACTTGGTTTAATGGTGAATACCAAATGGTTCTATGTTGGAATTCAGGGAGATAATTTGCTGGAGCATTACGATAATATTTATTCCAATAACCTTGAAGATCCAAGAAGAGCAGGCAAGCATTTCGTTGCAACAATTGGAACAGACTATGAATCCAAAAAAGAAAAAACGACATTCTCCCCGTATTTTGTTTACCAAAAGCAAGAAAAATTGGAAGAAGGTTGGTTGGGAATGAATTTCCGCTACCATTGGTTGATGGCAGGTGCAGCAATTTCCACGAATCTAGAACCTGCAGCATCCTTAGGATTAAATTTCGATCATTTTATGCTAACGTATAATGCAGATTATACCTATTCTCAAGTATTGAATAAACATACTTTATCACATCAATTAACAATTAGGTTTTTAACAAAGCCAAGCCGATTTGGACAACGACTTTTAAATCAAGCACTATGAAAAAAATAATTACAGCCGTATCTTTCCTTTTTATTATTGGAACTGTTTCTGCCCAAGATCCAACATTTACGCAATTTTACGCTAATCCATTGTATCTTAATCCAGCATTGGCAGGATCTAATAATTGTGGACGAATCGCATCCAACTATAGAAATGAATGGCCGCAATTAACTGGAAATTACATTACGTACAGTGCATCTTACGATCAATATTTTAAAAATATTTCTGGTGGGTTTGGAATTCTTGCAACGCACGATCAGCAGGGGCAAGGAACAATCAAAACTACCATGCTTGGGTTAATCTATTCCTACCACGCCACTTTGACGCGTAAATGGAAATTATTATTCGGTGTGCGCGCTGCTTGGTATCAGAAATCTTTGGATTGGGATAAATTAACTTTTGGAGACATGATTGATCCGAGACGTGGATTCATTTATGCAACTGGAGATGTTCCAAGGGGCGGAACGCGAGGTTTTTTCGATGCTTCTGCTGGAACCGTTATTTACAATAAGAATTTTTTCGCCGGCGTTGCGATGCACCATTTAAATACTCCGAATGAATCGATGATTATTGGCGATTCAAGATTACCAATACGTGTCACTGCGCACATGGGTGCAGAAATTCAATTGGGAGCAAAATCCAAATATTCCAATACTACTTCAATCATGCCGAACGTGATTTACCAATATCAAAATGGTTTCCAAGAATTGAGTGTTGGAACGTACATTAAATATGGTGCGTTCAACGCTGGAGCGTGGTATAGAAATAGGGATGCATTTATTTTGACTATTGGCATTAATACGGGCAAATTTAGACTTGGGTACAGTTACGATGTTACCGTTTCCAAATTGAATAATGGCGTTTCTGGTGGTTCCCACGAGATTTCTTTAGGATTCAATTTGAAATGTAAAAAATCTGTGCAAAAATTCAGAATGATATCGTGTCCCTCGTTCTAACATAAAAGGGTATAAAATACGCCACTTTTTCCTGGTTAGTAAAGTGGTTTTTTTGTTGTGAAAAGGTTTAGACGAAAGTGTAAACCTTTTTTCATTTAGTGGATTTTTGGATGTTATATGCCGAAATTGTGGATGTTAAACCACTTGAGAAGTACTTTGCACTACTATTCGGTGGAATATACTTTTTTCCCTTTGATAAATGTGTACAAGGAAAAGTTCGGCTGGTATTCTGGTGTGGAACGAACAGGGTTTTCGAAAATCACAAAAGTGGCGTCTTTTCCTTTTTCCAGTGATCCAGTTTCGTTTTCCTGAAAGGAAGCAAAAGCTGCCCAAATGGTCATTCCTTTTACACATTCTTCGAACGTAATGGATTCTTTGGCGTAGAATCCTGCTGACGGACTGTTTTCTGCATTTTTTCGCTGAACAGCAGCATGAATGGTTAAAAATGGATCTGTCAATTCAATTGGGAAATCGGTTCCAATTGCCAACATGCCATATTGATTCAAAAGCGATTTGTAGGCATACGCACCGAGCATTCGGGTTTTTCCAATGCGCTGTTCTGCCCAACGTTGGTCTGAAACGGCATGTGTTGGCTGCACAGAAGGAAAGATGGCGTATTTCCCAAAAAGTTCCATATCTTTCGGATCAACTACTTGTGCATGTTCAATTCTCCAGCGGTGGTCTTTATTTACCTCAAATATGCGTTGGTATAATCCCAATAAAATATGGTTGGTGGAGTCGCCAATCGCATGCGTATTCATTTGATAACCTGTTCTCTCACAAATTGTAGCAACTTCTTTCATTTTTTCCAGAGGTGTAGTCAGTACGCCAAAATGATTGTGTTGATCGGAATAGGGTTTTTTTAACAACGCACCTCTAGATCCAAGTGCGCCATCTCCAATCACTTTGAAACTGCGAATACTGAGATTTTTATACTGGTAAATCCCTTTTTTTTCCGCAAATTGAATATTTTCTTTGCTTGGCATGAGCATGGCGTACACATTCAATGTAAATCCATGGCGATCTATCATTTCTTTAAAAAAAGCAATATCGTCAAATCCAATTCCCGCTTCGTGCACACCGGTAATTCCATATTGAAACAGCTCTTGCTGAATCTCTTGAAACGCACCAATCACTTCTTTTTTCGGGAAAGAAGGCAACAAAGCGTATACCGGATTCATGGCGTTGTCTACTAATAATCCAGTACATTTCCCTTCTTTCATGTGGATAATTCCACCTGGAATAACTGTTTTGGAAGAGATTTTCGCCAATTCCAGCATAGCATCGTTCGCAAGTAAAGCATGCCCGTCAATTCGTATCAGGCAAACTGGCGTTGTTGGAAATAATTTTGTTAATGCTTCATTCGTTGGAAATTCGTTGGAATCCCACAAGGATTGATCCCAACCGCGACCAAGAATAAAGGAACGCTTGTTTTTGGCTTGGTATTTTTCTGCTCGAACCAATACTTCATCCATAGATTTACAGCCCACGAGATTCAGACTCAACAGTTGGTTTGCATACGACAAGAGATGTCCGTGCGCATCCGTGAATCCAGGATAAACATCTTTCCCTTTTGCATCAATCTCTTCGTCTGAATTGTATTTATTTAATATTTGACGATCGGGTCCAATTTCCAAAATTTTCCCATCCTTAATTGCCATCGCTTCGTATTCAATTCCATTGTCTTGCATGGTATGAATTACAGCATTGTGAACGATTAAATCAACGGACTTTCCTTTAAAACAAGAATGCAATAAGAACGTCAGTAGAAAAAAGAACAAAGTTTGTTTTAGTGGAAACATCTGAAATAAATAAAGTCCGTTAATTTAAATTGAATACGAAAGTAATGGAAAAATAATGGCGTAAAAAGCGAAGTGTTGAAAATCAAGAAATATTATTTCAATAAGGGCTGAATAAGTTGAAATAATTCTTCTTCTTCCCAAGGTTTCGCCATAAAGTTGTACAAGACATTTTCATGGACGAGCTCCTCCACAATTATTTCGTTTGCTTGTCCGGAAAGCATGATAAATTTTAAATTCGGATTTAGGTGAATGATTTCTCGAATGAGTTCACTTCCATTTAATCTAGGCATTTGATAATCGACAAGAACAGCAATAATCTCTGTTTGGTTTTCTAAAAGGTGTTTAATATTCTTGGAGACTAATTTTGGATCTGTAAAAAACTCAAGGAAGGTGGTGTTTTTATCGATTATTTTATTCAGCTGAAAACCAATCATTTGCAAAACAAATGGATCGTCGTCTATACAAATAACGGCATATTTTAAATCGTTCATGCGGTGATTTTCGTTCAAAAGATAAATCTCAGAAAATAAAAATACTAATTTTCGGAATAGATTAACAAGGATTTTTCACAAAACAGAAAAGAATTTGAATTAAAAAATTGGTCTTTCTAAACCTTAGAAATCTAGTCTGAATTAAAATTTGCGCTTTTAGATAGCATTTCCAAACGATTCTCTTGCCTTTCCAAATTCCGAATCCAAAATCCTTTGTATCTTTGCCTTTCTAAAATAAGAGTACATGGAAACCCCAAAAACGTATGAACCGTTAAAAGCGGAGGAAAAATGGTATGCACACTGGATGAACA
>JBEDAD010000122.1:0-4436 GCA_041177985.1 Bacteroidota bacterium
TAAAAAATCATGTCTCTTTTTTAAAAATAACAGCCTAAGGCGAATAAGTTATTAATTTCTATCCGATTAACACCTTAGTTGATGTAAATTATTTATCCTATTCAGATTTGTAAAAGATAAAATACATGTTGAATGAATAAAATTATTTCAAAATGTATTTTGTATTATTGCACTATAAATCAATTTTAAAAATGTCCAAAATTCTATTGTATTCTCTTTTTACCTGTCTTCTTCTCATTAGTTGCACAAAAGAAGTAGAGATAGATATTGCTGGTTTTGAGGAACAAGTAGTGGTGGAGGGTCGGATAGAAACGGATGGGTTCCCAATTTTACTGCTCTCCCGCTCACAGAATGTTTATGCCGCTACGAATATTGGAAGTTATCTTCAATCCTTTATTTCGGATGCAACGGTTTCTGTAAACAATGGGCAACAGACAATTCAGCTCGAACCAATCTCCATTTCTCAATTACCACTTTCTTCGCAAAAAACAGTGGCAGAAATGTTAAAACTGGAATTGTATGAAGTGGTTTTTTTACCAATTTTAGTCTACTCAACTGCAAACGCTAGTGTAAAAGGAGAAGCCGGTAAAACCTATACGTTAGAAATCAATTACAAAGGAAAAACGTTTGACGGAGAAACCTCCATTTTAAATCCTGTTCCTTTAGATACTGTTTATTGGATGCCAAATTCCGAGAACATAGAATATGGTCTTTCCGTAGGCCGTTTGTCGGATCCAAAAAACGAGTACAACGCTTACAAGTGGGAAGCAAAACGTATCAATATTCAAAGTAATGGAGAAGAATTAGACACGCTTTTCCGAAAGGGAGGAAGCGGCTACTTCGATGATAAATTTTTTAATGGTATTACCTTAGAATTTGAAGCTTCCAATCGACAGCGCAGAAAAGATCCAACTCACTTAGCGGAATATAAAAGGTACTACCGACTTGGAGATTCTGTTGTTGTTAAATTTTCTCGAATTGATAAGCAAAGTTTTGACTTTTTTAATAAAATGGATGCGCAACTAAATTCTGCTGGAAATCCATTTGCAACTCCGGTAAATGTTCCTTCTAATATTTCAGGTGGCGCGCTTGGAATTTGGTGCGGGATTTCACCATGGTACGACACACTTTATTGTATACCTTAAATACACTGTTTTAATTTTCAACTTCATCCATTGCCAAAACCCCAAAGGAATCGTTACTCCATGCCTTTAATATCTTCCCACTTTTTACCGATAAAAAAGTTGGGAACCCGCCTTCACTTATTTCTAAAAAACGTTTCGTCTCTTTGGCTTTTACAACCGAAATAGTAGGTATTGCAATTTTCCTATAATATTTTAGATCTTTATCGTCAGAAGAAAGAACAACAAATCGAATTTTTAAATCTGGATTTCTCTCTTTTAGTTTGTTTACTTTTTCAATCGACTCCAAACAATACATACATCCTGGGATTGCTACAACTACAAATTCGTCGTTTTTTAATTCTGCTAGATTTTCAGTTTTTGGTTTATAAGAGCGGTTCGAAAAATCACCCTCGTAAATTGGATAAAAAATAAAGTAAGCGGCGAAAAAAAGGAAAGAAAAAGGAAGCCCATACAAAAGTTTCAACCTTTTGTTTTTTTTACGGAAAAGTAAAACTGAAAGTAGTATCCCAATTAGCAATGTTAGAATGTAAGGCAATGCTTTTGCTAATGTCCACGACAAGCCAAAATCCAAAAATATATTTTCTAAACTATTCATACACAAAAAAAGGAAGCCAATGCTTCCTTCTCTAATTTTATATTCGAATTAAATCGAACATTTAACACCTGCATCGTTAATTTTGTATGCTGTTTCAGCCTGAGAACAAGCAGATTCAGCATCTTTCTTTTTTGCTTTCGAAATGTCAATGTTCAATGTTGCGCTATCCGAGAATTTACATGCACATGTGTAATCTTTTTTGCAAGAAGCTAGAGCAAATACAGCCAAAGCACCTACTACAATAAATTTTTTCATAGTCGTTTAATAATTGAAGTGTATCCCCTACTCGTTTGGCTTTTCAGTTACGCCCTGTTTGTGTTGTAGGTTGTCAGCTCAACCTTTTTAGTACCCAAATTTAATTTTTATTATGTAAACACCAACAAAAGTTACCGCAAAACATTTACATGTCCAAAAAACTTTTTCCGCTCATCACTAGCGGTAGTTTTAAACTCAATTTTCCAAGAATATGTGCCATCTTGCACTTTATCAATTTCTCCATTGGATCCAAATGTCCCATCCCATCCAATTTCTACATTCTGTGATTCAAAAATAACTTCCCCCCAACGGTTATAAATGGTTAAGACAAAGTCAAAAGGATCAAATCCTGCAGTGAAAATTGGTAGAAATGTCGGATTAGAATAATTCCCGTCTGGGGTAAATGTATTTGGAATATAATATATTAGCTCTTCGTAAATAGTAACATTAGAATAAGCAGTATCTACGCATCCAGCAGGTGAAATCGCAAGCAATATTATTGTATAATTCCCCAATTGATCCGTAGAAAAAGTATGTGTAGGGTCTTCGGAAAATACAGAGGATGTATTGTCACCAAAATTCCAAATATAGCTAGATGCTCCTATAGATGTATTGCCAAAATAAACCGTTGAATTTAATTCTGAAATTGCAGCAGTCGACTGAATAAAAGAGGCTTCTGGTAATCCATCTGTGCAAATTAAATCTATTGCTGTATAAGTGCTTACACACCCATTCACTGCAGTTGTTGTCAATGTTACATCGTAACAAGCGGCTTGATCAAAAGTCGCTGAAACTACTCCAGGTCCCGTAACTTGTGTTCCGTTACCAAACACCCATGTGCAACTGGCAATATTAGGAGATGTATTTGTGAACTCTACTGTCAATGGAACACAACCCGAATTAATATTTGGAGTAAATGTCGGTGTTGTTGCATCGCTCACAACCACAGAAACAGCATCGGTGTTTACACAACCAAACGCACTCGTTCCCGTAACCGTATAAGTGTATGTCCCTGTATTAGCAATAAATGGAATTCCGTTAATAATAGAATTCGACCAGGAGTACAAACTTGCACCAGTTGCGTTTAGAACAATGTCTTGCCCAGCACAAATGGATATATCTGCCCCAGCAAAAACTGCAGGAATTGGATTAATGGTTACAAGAACTTGATCTGAATTTGTACATCCAAGTGCTGAAATTCCTGTTAATGTATACGTGAAAGTTGTTGCAGGAATAAATGGCGTTCCACTTACAACATTATTACTCCAAGTCAAAATGGCATTGCCATTGCCAATTAATATCACTTCAGCTCCTGCACATACAGCAGTGTCTAATCCTGCGTTAACTATTGGGAGCGGATTTACTTGAATTTCTATTTGATCGGTTTGCACACAAAGATTGGCATCAGTTCCTGTTACAGTATAGAGTGTGTTTCCTAAAGCAGGCGTAAATGGGGTGTTATTAGTTACCGAATTGTCCCACGAATAGGTGATTGCGCCTGATGCATTTAATGTTAAAAATTCACCAGCACATAAGACTTGATCTGAACCTGCATCTATGTTGGGAAGCGGATTCACAGTCACTACTACTTGATCTGTATTTGTGCAATTTTCTAAACTCGTTCCTATTAAGGTATACGTTGCTGAAGCTGTTGGTATAAAACTCACCCCGTTTGTTATAGTATTATCCCAATCATAACTATTTGCACCATTACCTGTCAATGAAATAGATGAGCCAGTGCAGATTTCCTGATCTAAACCTGCATCAACATTTGGCAAAGGATTTACGGTTATCACAACTTGGTCGCTCACAAATGGACAAGGTCCCGATGGATCGTCCGTTGTTAAAGTTATGGTAATTGTACCGCTGGTAATTGTTGGCGTGTAAACCGCCGACATCGAAGTGGCACTCGAAAAACTACCCGAAGCTGCGCTCCACGTTCCAACGGCTGTCGAACCACCAATTGTTCCTGCTAAGGTAACTGTTCCGCCTGCACATATCGTTTGATCGATTCCGGCATTTATTGTTGCGATTGGATTTACGGTTATCACAACTTGGTCACTCACCAATGGACAAGGTCCGGATGGATCGTCCGTTGTTAAAGTTATGGTAATTGTGCCGCTGGTAATTGTTGGAGTATAAACCGCCGACATGGAAGTGGCACTCGAAAAACTACCCGAAGCTGCGCTCCACGTTCCAACGGCTGCCGAACCGCCAATTGTTCCGGCTAAGGTAACTGTTCCGCCTGCACATATCGTTTGATCGATTCCGGCATTTACCGTAGCGATCGGATTTACAGTTATCACAACTTGGTCACTCACCAATGGACAAGGTCCCAATGGATCGTCCGTTGTTAAAGTTAGGGTAATTGTACCGCTGGTAAGGCTTGGTGTATAAACCGCCGACATAGAAGTGGCACTCGAAAAACTTCCCGAAGCTGC
>JBEDAD010000123.1:0-3774 GCA_041177985.1 Bacteroidota bacterium
GATATTTCAATGTCTACCATCCAGGATTATAAGTTCATTAAGTTCGGAGTTAGTAGATCAAAGGCAGTAAGTCTCAAAATCAACGCAAAAGGGTATGGCGATAAAGAAGTGCGCAGAATAAGTGTGAAAAACTTCAACGTTATTTACGCAGTGCAAAATAAATTCGACGATGTATTTGTTGGAACAGAGAATACAAACAATAATACAGTTGAATTAGTGCGTTACTCCATGGATTCCTGGAATGAAAAACTACCTTTTGGATTTGAATTCACTGGCCGTGAAGTTTATAAAAAATCGTATGTAGCTTTTGATTATGGTATCAAATATTTACCTGGCTTATTAAAGAACATAAATCTTATGGTAACTTTCGGAGTTTCCTTAAATTTTGATTTGATTGGAAATAAGTAAAAACGATAATTAGCACAAAAAAATAGTGGAGGCTGTCATTTTTTGATAGCCTCTTTTTTTTATGGCGGAAATTGCTTTTTGTTTTTCCATGTTTTTGTATCGATTCAAAAAACGGTGAAAATAACATGCCCAGTTTAAATGCACAAAAAAAGCTTCCTTCGTTACCGAAGAAAGCTCTAATTTATTTTAATTCACCAGTTGAATGAAGTACAATCTTTAAAATTGAATCGCCATTCCGTGCATTCGTTTTTTGTTTTTTACATCATTCCTGGCATTCCACCTGGCATTCCACCCATTGATGGTGCATTTTCTTCAGGACTGTCTACAATAACACATTCCGTAGTCAACAACATCGAAGCAATTGAAGCTGCATTTTCAACTGCAATTCGTGTAACCTTCGTAGGATCAATTACGCCTGCAGCATATAAATTCTCGTACACTTCAGTTCTAGCATTGTAACCGAAATCATCTTTTCCTTCGCGGACTTTTTGAACAATCACAGCACCTTCGCCGCCTGCATTCGCAATAATTTGACGCAATGGCTCTTCAGCAGCGCGCTTCACAATTTGAATTCCAGTCATCTCGTCTTCATTATCGCCTTTAAGCTTATCTAAAGATTCAATACAACGAATTAATGCTACGCCTCCACCAGGAACAATTCCTTCTTCCACAGCTGCTCTTGTTGCTGCCAACGCATCGTCGACTCTGTCTTTTTTCTCTTTCATTTCAACTTCCGTTGCAGCGCCGACGTAAAGTACAGCAACTCCACCAGAAAGTTTAGCTAAACGCTCTTGTAATTTCTCACGATCGTAATCAGACGTTGTAGATTCGATTTGCGCTTTGATTTGTCCAACACGGCTATCAATATCTGATTTTTGTCCAGAACCGTTAACTATCGTTGTATTGTCTTTATCTATTTCAACTTTTTCAGCAGTTCCAAGCATGTCCATCGTTGCATTTTCCAACGTGAATCCTCTTTCCTCTGAAATCACCTGTCCGCCTGTTAAAATAGCCAAATCTTCTAGCATCGCTTTTCTACGATCGCCAAAACCTGGTGCCTTCACAGCAGCAACTTTCAATGAACCACGTAAACGATTCACAACCAATGTTGCAAGCGCTTCGCCATCTACATCTTCTGCGATAATCAATAGTCCTCTACCTGCCTGAACAACTGGTTCCAAAATCGGAAGCAATTCTTTCATGTTCGAGATTTTCTTTTCGTAGATCAAAATCAATGGTTTATCCATTTCAGTGACCATTTTCTCTGTATTGGTAACAAAGTAAGGAGAAAGATATCCTCTGTCAAATTGCATCCCTTCCACAGTTTTCATTTCTGTTTCAGTTCCTTTTGCTTCTTCAACGGTAATAACACCATCGTTTCCAACAACTTTCATTGCTTTCGCGATTAGCGATCCAATCATTTCGTCGTTATTTGCCGAAATAGTTGCTATTTGTTTGATTTTATCGTTGTCTGAACCAACTTCTTTTGAAAGACTTTTAAGGTTTTTAACAACTTCTTTTACGGCTTTATCAATTCCACGCTTCAAATCCATTGGATTAGCTCCTGCTGCAACATTCTTCAATCCTGCACTGATAATCGCTTGCGCTAAAACTGTAGCGGTAGTCGTTCCATCACCTGCAATGTCTGCTGTTTTGGAAGCAACCTCTTTTACCATTTGTGCGCCCATGTTTTCAATTGGATCTTTCAATTCAATTTCTTTTGCAACACTTACACCATCTTTTGTGATTTGAGGTGCACCGAATTTTTTACCAATTACAACGTTCCGACCTTTAGGTCCGAGTGTAACTTTTACTGCATTTGCTAAAGCGTCAACGCCTCTTTTTAGCTTGTCGCGCGCTTCAATATCGAAAAATATTTCTTTTGCCATTTTTTTTGAATAAGTGTTCTTATTGTTGAATTTTTATCGTTTTTCCCAAAAAAATGAAAGCAACGAAAAAGTGAAAAAAAGTGTTTGAATTTAGAAAATACCGTAGATATCCGCTTCCTTCATGATCAGTAAAGTTTGTCCATCCATTTTAATTTCTGTTCCGGAATATTGACCAAACAATACGGTATCTCCAACTTTAACTGTCATCGGCTCGTCTTTTTTTCCATCTCCGATTGCGATTACTGTTCCTTTAAGCGGTTTTTCTTTTGCTGTATCTGGAATGAAAATTCCACTAGCAGTTTTTTGTTCAGCTGCAACAGGTTCTATAAGAACTCTATCAGCCAATGGTTTGAACTTCGTCGACATATTTATATAGTTTAAAATTAATTGCGATGTCGGATATTTCCCCAATTTTATGCCAATTCGGGTTATTGGACATTATTGCTTTCTTACATTCTATTAAATAAAAAAAATGTCAGCATGCATGACATACTGACATTTAAAAAGGGTAAAATCGAAATTATTTTTTCTGTGCGCCACCTTTTGCTGGTTGACCTCCCTGTGCAGGTTGTCCGCCTTGTTGGTTTTGCTCTGTTTGTTGCATTTCTTCTTGCGAAACTGGTTCAGGTGATTTTGAACGAATCGTCAATACGATACTCAAAACCATGATTACACCCGCCAAAGACCAAGTTGCTTTGTCGATAAAGTCATTCGTTTTTTGAACGCCGCCTATTTGCTGTGCTGCTCCAAAATCGGAACTTAATCCACCACCTTTTGGGTTTTGAATGTACACGACAAAAATTAGTAAAATACTAGCTAAGATGATGATGATTGAAAATAAAATATCCATTTTTTTTGTATTAATTATGTATTTAACTTTTTCTTTAATTCTTCAATTTGGGATGCAAAGAAAATCTTTTTTTCTGGATTTATCAAGATTAATTGTTCATAAGCGAAAATTGCTTTCGGAAAATTACCCTGAAGTGCAAAAATTTTGGCTAAAGTTTCACTTACTGGCATACTTTGTAGATCCAAACTTTCCTTTGCTTTTTTCATCGGGGAATAAAATTCTTTTTTTTGCTTGGTATCTTCGTCTGCTTCTTTTTCTTTGGAAATACGCGATATTTTTGGATCGTCTTTTAAAAATTGGTTCACCAAATCTTCAATCCGCGACTTCTCGTCATCCAATTTTGAGGATGTGTCATTTTTATTCGATTTTAACCAAGAGGTAAAAGGCTTTTGAATTTCTCCATTTTCTTTCCATTCACTATGAAAGGATTCTTCTTCTAGTTGTTCGTTTAGTTGTTCGTTCTCTGGTTGAACTTCTTCTACACTTTCCTCGCTTTCCTCTTTTTCAATTGAATCTCTATTTACTAAATGATCCAAATTGAAATTGGCTGCAATTGCCTCGGAAAATAGTTCCTTATCGAAAATTTCCTTTTCTTCCGCTTGCTTTTGTTTAGCAGCAATCTCTTCA
>JBEDAD010000124.1:0-6099 GCA_041177985.1 Bacteroidota bacterium
TAAGTAGCTATAGAAAGAATTTGGGAGTTGTTTTGCAAGACGATTTTCTGTACGAAGGAACGATACGGGAAAATATCTTATTTCCGCGTCCGGATGCGACAGAAGAACAACTTTTAGCGGCGGTGAATGGCGCGTATGTCAACCAGTTTACCGACAAATTTGAAGAGGGTTTGGAAACGGTAATCGGCGAAAGAGGAGTGAAGCTTTCTGGTGGACAACGCCAGCGAATTTCTATTGCTCGTGCTTTATTAGCGAATCCAAAAGTTATTATTCTAGACGAAGCGACATCGAATTTAGATACAGAAAGTGAATCTTTTATTCAAAAAAGTTTACAAGAACTGATGAAAGACCGTACCACTTTTGTAATCGCGCACCGCTTAAGTACCATTCAAAAAGCAGATCAAATTCTGGTAATTGAAGAAGGAAAAATAGTGGAATCCGGAAAACACGACGCCTTGATTGCGAAAAAAGGAAGGTATTGGGAATTATTTACGTACCAAAGTAGAATTTAAGTTCTTAGGATTAGGGATTTTGGGCGTTCCACTTCGTGGCGGGCTTTCCATTCCAATCTTTTGTGAAAAACAAAAGGATTTCCATTTCTATCCCTAACGCAGCAATTCCAGTTTTCGCCTAAATCGCCGTGGGTTTTAATTAATTTACTTCGCGCAGCGTATTTAGCTGTTTTTGCCGAAAATAAAGGAACATTGGAAACGCAAACGCAAACGCGATAAAAAAAGTGAGAAATAGGTAAAGCCAAACTTTTTTCATTTTTAAGCGTTTGCACTCCACAACCATAAATAGCGCTGCCGCTAGCGCTGTAGTCCAGAAATCCAAGGTTATACTCTTAGCGTAAAAACTAGTCGTCCACGTGCTGCCAATAAATTCGAGCACATCAAAACTTCCCTTGTTTTCGAGTACCCCCAAAATCACAAAATAATACGTGAAAAATCCACCGAAAAGCGACAAAAGAAGGTAGAAAATAGGTAAAATGTGGTTTGCTTTTTTCATAGTTTACTTTTTATGCAATTCCAATATTAAAACCGCTATCGAACGTTAATTTTCCATTTATTTTTCTGCTTTCCACGGAAAGTCCATCCGCCGAACCAGGAACTTCCAACCCTTTTATAATGCCGGTTTTTCCCTTTTCCAATAACTCAAGAATGTTATTCTCTGTAAGTTTCTTCCCTAAAAGTTCAAACGGAATTTTAAAACCGCATTCCTTGTAGTTGGAACAACCAATAGCTGCTTTTCCGCGCATGAGTTTCGTGCTTTTGCACTTTGGACAATCCAAGGTTTCCAGCGCTACTTTTTCCTTTACAATACGCGGTGCGCGCGGTTTTTTCTCCGCTTTCTCCACAACGGCATTTTGATCGTGGATTTCAATTTTTCGGTAGGTATTAAAGATTACTTCATCCGTTAATTCTCGAACCATTTTAAAAAGTTCCTGTTTGAAAACCTCTAATTCGTATTCGCCTTTTTCAATTAGTCGAATTTTCCGCTCCCAATCGCCCGTGAGTTCCGGACTTTTCAATAATTCATTTTGAATTGTATCAATCAAATCCATCCCCGTTGGAGTCGCTAAAATATTTTTTCGGTTTTTTTCAATGTAGCGCCGACGAAACAACGTTTCAATAATATTTGCGCGGGTAGAAGGCCTCCCAATACCATTGTCTTTCATCAATTCGCGCAAATTCTCATCTTCTACTTGTCTGCCGGCAGTTTCCATTGCCCGCAACAAGGTTGCTTCTGTATATGGTTTTGGGGGAGAAGTTTTTCCTTTGTGCACCATCGGCTTGTGCGGACCTTTTTCACCTTGTACAAAAACAGGTAATATTTTTTCTTCCGCTTCCGCTTTATTTTCTGCTTTTTCACCCTCGTAAACTACACGCCAACCGGGTTCAATAATTTGTTTTCCGGTAACTTTAAAATCGAGCTTCCCAACCTTTGCCAAAACAGTCGTGTTCGAAACTTTACATTCCGGATAAAATACGGCAATAAATCGCCGGGCAATCAAATCATATACTTGCTGTTCTGTTGGCGTTATGCCACTTGGATTCACACCAGTTGGAATAATGGCGTGGTGATCCGTCACTTTTTTATCGTCGAAAACAGTTTTGGATTTTGGGATTGGCGCTTGTAATAACGGCGTTGTAAAACGAGAATAATACTGCATTCCTTTTAAAATTCCTTCCACCTTTGGATAAATATCTTCTGAAAGATAGGTCGTGTCCACACGCGGATACGTTACAATTTTCTTTTCGTATAAACTTTGAACCAGTTTTAGCGTTTCATCCGCAGAAAACCCGAATTTTTTGTTGCCTTCTACTTGCAAACCTGTTAAATCGAACAGACGTGGATTTCCTTCTTTCCCTTCTTTTTGTTCGAAGGAAGTGATTTCTAATTCGTGCTCCTTCAAATATGCTAAACCTTTATTCGCTTTCTCTTCAGTAGAAAGTCGATCTATTTGACAGAGAAACTCCGTATCGCGGTAAATCGTTTTTAATTCCCAATATTCTGCGGAGTTAAATGCGTTTATTTCTTTTTGCCGCTGAACAATCATCGCTAAAGTTGGGGTTTGCACGCGTCCAACCGAAAGTGTTGCTTTGTTTTGTCCAAATTTCTTGGTGAAAGCTCTTGTTGCGTTTATTCCCAAAAGCCAATCTCCAATCGCTCTAGCGCTTCCCGCTGCATATAAATTATCGTATTGTTTGGAATCTTTTAGTTTGGTGAATCCTTCCTTAATTGCTTCTTCGGTTAACGAGGAAATCCATAAGCGCTGAATTGGTTTTTTACACTTTGCTTTCAATAAAACCCAGCGCTGAATCAATTCTCCTTCTTGTCCAGCATCCCCGCAATTAATCACCGAATCGCATTGAGCTACTAAGTTTTCTATGCATTTAAACTGTTTTTGAACACCAGAATCATCTACGACTTTTATCCCGAAATTCTCTGGAATAATTGGTAAATCTTCCAATTTCCACCATTTCCATTGTTCTTTATAATCGTGTGGTTCTTTTAGCGTGCACAAATGCCCGAATGTCCAGCTTACCCAATAGCCATTTCCTTCCCAGTAGCCGTCTTTTCGATTACGGGCGCCAAGAATTTCAGCAATATCTTTCGCTACAGAAGGCTTTTCAGCAATGCAAAGAATCATTATTTTTTGTTATTTCAGTACTATTCGTTCGGACTTCAAGAGCTTCTAAAAGGTAGTTTTGATGCTACAGCTTATTTTTTCACGTAGTGTTTAATGGTAAAATTTGCTTCGTGTTTTTCGTCTATTTCCTGCTTGAAAATTTCTGAAACATGCCACTTTTCTTTATCGAAAGAAGGGAAAAATGTCTCCGCGTCGTACGTTTTATCAATGTGTGTAATATACATTTCATCTATACAATCCATTTCCATGGCCTGCGAATAAATTTGCCCACCGCCAATGATAAAAACAGTTCTTTCCTCTTCCTTTTTATATGCGTCTAGACAGGCTTCTAACGAATGAAAAACCAAACATCCTTCCGCTTGGAAAGCAGTATTATGGGTTAAAATAACATTCTCCCGGTTGGATAAAGGACGAAAACGATCCGGAATAGAATCAAAGTTTTTTCTGCCCATTACCACAATATGCCCATTTGTTGTTTCTTTGAAGAACTTCATATCAACCGGAAGATGCCACATAAGATCATTGTTTTTCCCAATTCCTTGTTCCCGATCCATCGCTACAATTAACGTTACTTTCATTCTTCAATATATTTAAATTCTTTGGGTGAAACGAAAACTATTTTCATTCCGGATGCAAAACCGCAATCTTCTAAAAACCGCTTTTCTCCTATGGTTTCCTCTTTAGTAGCAAACATTCCATAAACAAATGCATAAGTTCCATTCGCCTGAATAACTTTTAAAACCGAAGGAGCAAGAAGCGTATTTTTGATCGCAGGCAATAGAATGTCTTTTCGTTCATCCAGTAAAATGGCATAATAACCGCTTAAGAATTGCTGGAATTTCTTCCCAACTTCACTAGAGGCAGTTACGGTATATTCTTGGGAACCTTTGCTGTGTTCCGCAAAAAGCTGTCTACTATCTGCAAAAAACTCCTGCATCGCTGCTGATTCTGAAGCATTCATGAAGTCGGGGCGGTAATATTTGTAATCAAATTCAGGCAAAATATAGTAATATTTAACCGCTTGTTCCTGCTTGGTGTGCACGTAAGCAAAACTGTGGTGCACTTCTTTTATTGTAATTTCTCCTGCTACTTTCTGAAGTGTCGTACCAACCATTAAACCACCATTTTTATAACGGTCCCGCTGATTGGAAACGTAATTCCCCATGGAATAAACGGTTAATTTTTCTTCTTTATTTACTATTTTTTTTTGTATCGGCTGAATAACATGCGGATGGCTTCCAATCACCATGTCAACACCTAAATCATAGCAGTATTTTTCCCAGTTTTTTTGGTAGGCGTTCGGTAGAGATTGGTATTCAGTTCCCCAATGCATCGTGCAAATCAAATATTCTGCCCCCAATTTTTTAGCTTTTTCCACATCTTTTTTAATAACGGCACTATCGATGTAGTTTATAATCAGTGGAGCGGCAACAGAAATGCCATTTGTACTATAGGTATAATTTAGAATCGCTACTTTCATCCCGTTTTGGTTAAGCATTAACGGGTAATTCTTATCGCGTTCTGCTTTGTTCCGAAACGTTCCTGTATGCTGAATTCCCAATTTATCCAAAACATCCAATGTTCGCGTAACTCCTTTTGCTCCACCATCGCAAGAATGGTTGTTACACGTTAGCAATACATCAAATCCAGCTTCCATTAATGCCGCAGACAACTCTTCGGGCGCAGAGAATTGTGGATAACCGCTGTATGGTTTTCCTGCATGTGTCACTTCTAAATTTGCAATGGAAATGTCGTGCTGTTCAATGATTGGTTTCACAAATTGAAAACCGGCATCGTAGTCGTAACTATCTGTTGTAGTGTTTCGTGCCGCATTGATTTGTGGTCCGTGCGACATTACATCTCCTACAAAAAGTAAGGAAAGTTCTTGTTTTTCTTGGCCACTAACACATGCAGCGTAGAAAACAACAAAAAGAAATAAACCTTTTCTCCATTTAATCATTCAACTCTTTTTACGGTGAAATAGTTGTGTTTGTATTCAGGATTAAACCGCTACTGCGCCTTTAATATTCGGGTGCGGATCGTAATTCACCAATTCAAAATCGTCTAGCGTAAAACTAAAAATATCTTTTACGTCAGGGTTTATTTTCATTGTTGGTAATTCTCTGATTTCTCTTGAAAGTTGCAAATGTGCTTGTTCAATATGGTTGCTGTATAAATGCGCATCCCCAAAAGTGTGAATGAAATCGCCTGGCTCCAAATCGCAAACTTGCGCAACCATCATTGTGAGTAGGGCATAAGATGCAATATTGAATGGAACACCGAGAAAAGTATCTGCGCTCCGCTGGTACAACTGACAACTCAATTTTCCATTTGCAACATAAAACTGAAACAACGTGTGGCAAGGCGGAAGCGCCATCTGGTCAACATCTGCAACATTCCAAGCGGAAACGATAAGTCTACGCGAATCTGGATTTTTTTTGATTTGGTCAATTAAATTCGCGATTTGATCGATTGTTCCCCCGTCTTTTGCAGGCCAACTTCGCCATTGGTGACCGTAAACCGGACCAAGATTTCCGTTTTCGTCTGCCCATTCATCCCAGATCGACACGTTGTTTTCTTTCAAAAATCGAATGTTGGTATCGCCTTGCAAAAACCACAATAATTCAACGATTATGGAACGTAAGTGAATTTTTTTTGTTGTGACAACAGGAAAACCTTTGGAAAGGTCAAATCGAATTTGGTGACCAAAAACGGAAATTGTACCCGTTCCTGTTCGGTCTTCTTTTTTTGTCCCGTTTTCTAAAATATGGTGTAATAAATCGTGGTATTGCTTCATCTTTTCTCCTTTGCTTCAAGTGGACCAAGATACGAAAAAGAGATGTAAATTTTGTGGTAAGTTATGAAGAAATCAGTCTATTTTATTAACTTTTTTAGCGTGTTTAATTCCCAAAAAGCCAAAAAGCAGCAGCGTGATTAAAAAAGTG
>JBEDAD010000125.1:0-16077 GCA_041177985.1 Bacteroidota bacterium
TGATATCTCCTTTTTCTGCCATCGCAATTGCGGTTTTTATGGCTTGCGCTCTATCCAATATGGAAAGGGTTTTTTTGAAAAATTGCCCTTCCACGCCAAGCATCATTTCATCGAGAATCACTGCTGGATCTTCTGTTCGTGGGTTATCAGAAGTAAGGATAACTTTATCACTTAATTCGCAAGCAATTGCCGCCATTTTAGGTCGCTTTGCTTTGTCTCGATCGCCACCGCATCCAATAATAGTGTAGACCGTTTCATTTTTTGATCGAATATTTGCGATTGTTTTCAATACATTTTCTAGTGCGTCGGGCGTATGCGCATAATCCACAATGGCAATAATTCCAGAAGCACTTTGAAAATATTCGAAGCGACCTTCCACAGATTCCAGATTGCTGATTGCAGTTAAAACCTCTGTTTTATCTTCACCAAGTAATTGGCTAACAGCATAAACGGCAAGTAAATTATAGGCATTGAAATCGCCAATGAGACGTGTCCACAATTCTATCTTATCTATGGACAAAACCAAACCTGAAAATTGATTTTCAAGCACTTTTACTTTAAAATCAGCAGGTGATTTCAGCGCATAGGTATAATTTCGCGCTGCTGTATTTTGTAGCATTACACGGCCGTTTTTATCATCAACATTGGTCAACGCAAACGCCGATTTATCTAATGCATCAAAGAAAGATTTCTTTACATTAACATATTCCAAAAAGGTTTTATGGTAATCTAAATGGTCGTGCGTAATATTGGTAAAAACGCCGCCAACAAAGGAAATTCCAGTTATTCTATGCTGGTGAATGGCATGCGAGCTTACTTCCATGAAACAATGCGAACAGCCTTCTTCCACCATTTCGGCTAGTAAAGCGTTCAAAGAAACTGGATCTGGCGTAGTATGCGTAGATACAATTTCACGGCTTCCAATTTTATTTACAACCGTGGAAAGTAAACCACAATGAAATCCTAATTTGGTATACAGGTTAAATAATAGCGTAGTGGTAGTTGTTTTGCCATTCGTTCCTGTAATTCCAACTAATTTTAATTTTTCAGATGGATTAGTGTAAAAATTTGCAGCTGCAAAGGCAAGTGTTTTGGAGGTATTATCGGTTAAAATAAACGTAACGTGCTCCGGAACAGCTATTTTTTCTTCCGAAAAAATCACGGAACATCCTGCTGAAATTGCAGCAGCAATAAATTGGTGTCCATCAACAGCTGATCCCTTGATTGCAAAAAAGGCAGTTCCAGCAATTGCTTTGCGGGAATCAAAAACGAGTTCGGAAACCACACGGTCCAACGCACCACTGTATTCAAGAACGGTACAATTTTTTAATATGTCGTTTATACTTCTTTCCATTAATTCAGTTTCAATTCGATCACTCCACCGCGAAAAATTGCTTTTCCAGCTGGAATGGATTGTTTAACAACTTTTCCAAAACCAATAATATGCGCCGACATCCCCTTAGATTCAATTAAGTAAACAGCATCTTTAGCGTTTAGTCCAACAACATTTGGTACCGTATTTTTTGCAATGTTTTTTGGAGACATTTTCACGCGGTTGTTTTGTTTTTGCGTGATCATCCACTCACTATCTTTTTGGATTAAATAAGAAATCCCCAAACGTTTAAAAATTCTTACCAAGTCGTATTTATTCCCATTTGCAGAGATTGGTGCTTCTTTAATTTTAACCTTGCCTTCATTAATCGCGTCGTGGTATTTTAAAGTGGACGCGTACACTTTATTGGCAATCGCAGCGAAAACAGTTCCCGAAACAGTTGCGCCATAAATGTCTTTTGTTGGTGCGGAAACCACGACAATACAAGAATAAATAGGTTCATCCGCTGGGAAGTAACCGACGAAAGAAGCTTGGTGTTTTTCCTCTCCTTTGTTCCCGTAACTTTGCTTCGAATTTAGAATTCTAGCCGTTCCGGTTTTTCCAGCAATATCGAATAAAAGAGAAGTTAATTTTGATCCCGTTCCTCCTTTTTTCATTACGCCTTCCAAACAGCCTTTCATGATATTCAAGGTTTTATCCGAACAGATTTTATCCTTCAAAATATAGGGAGCGTACGTTTTGATAACTTGGTTGCCTCTGCGTATTTCCTTTACAAATTGTGGACGAACGAGAGTTCCGTTATTTGCTACTGCATTGTAGAACGCTAAAGTTTGCAAAGGTGTTTGTTGCACTTCGTAACCAATCGCCATCCAAGGCAGCGATAATCCACTCCAGTTTGGCATTCCCGGGCGATAAACCGTAGGATTAACTTCCCCAACCAAGTCAATTCCAAGTGGTTCGGTAAGCCCAAAATCTTCTAATCGCTGAACGAAAGCTTCTGGTTCTTTGTAATACGCTCGGTTGATAATTTGAGCAATAACGTTGGAAGACTTTTCGAACGCTTTTTGAATGGTAATTCTTCCGTACCCAAATTTAGAAACATCCTTGAGTGTTGAACCGTAGAATCGATACTCTCCGGTTGCATTTACAGTATCTGTAATTTCAAACTTTCCATCTTCCAAACCAGCCATGATCGAAGCCAGTTTGAAGGTAGAACCTGGAACCTCCTTCGCTCCAAAGGCAAAGTTGAAATTTTCATAATATTCGCCATCCTTCTCTTCTGCAAGATTAACGATTGCTTTTACAAATCCTGTTTTGACGTCCATAACGATTGCACAACCGCTTTTTGCTCCTTGCGTTTTTAACTGTCGTTCCAATTCAGAATGTGCAACTTCCTGAATTTCTTTGTCAATGGAGGTTACAACATCCGCCCCTTCTACTGCTTCTTTTACAATTTGACCCGTTTTTTTCCAGCCGGTAGGAATTCTTTGTTCTATTTCTTCGCCAGGTTCACCTTGTAAATAGTCGTTAAAAGCACCCTCAATTCCAACGCGAACCTCTGTTTCACCATTTTTTTGGTAGTAACCAAGCGTTCTTCTCATTAACTCTTTGAATGGGCGCTTTCTCTGAATTGTTTCTTCTGTATCGATGAGTCCGCCCTTCAAACGTTTTAAATTGAAGATTGGCAATTTTCTTAATTGTTTTCGTTCCTCGTTGGTGACTTTGTTTCTTATCAAAAGGTAGCGACTGCCTCTCGCTCTTCCGGAACGGATAAAGTTTTCGTATTCTCGGCTCGTTTTGTTAGGGTAAAGTCGCGCTAAGCCATTTGATAAATTCGTTACTTCCTTGTCAAACGTTTCCTGGTCAATAATTGTCGGGTCAAAATGGATGTCGTAGTACGAAACGGAAATAACCAAAGGCGTATAATTCACATCCAGAATTTGTCCTCTTCTTGGAATCCGCTGCGTGCTTCTGATCGGCATTTTTTCTTTGGTTGAAGAAAACACGTTACTTCTGCCTTCAAATTGAATGGAAATGGTTTTAACTAAAACGATAAGCATAATCAGTACAAATCCGAAATAAATCAGATAAGCTCTCCAGAATATGTCTTTCTTTTCGTTCATTTATTTTTTTGTCTTATTCGGATAACTTTTATTTCTCTTTCCGTCTCTTTTAATCCCTTTGGTCCTAATTTTTCTACCAATTTGAACCTTCTAGTTTCTTCCTCTAATTTTCCCTTCGCTTCGATAAAATCTGCATTCATCTCGTCCAGTTCCTTTTGTTTTGTGTCAACATCGGTAGACAATTGCTTTCCGTAATAGCCTTTCCCAACGATTAGGAGAAGGAGTAGAATGATGAAAAAGATAAAATTGAGGTTGTTAAGCACGAATTCACGGGTTAAAAAATCCCCGTTTAAAATTTGAGCAAACGCATTGGGCTTTGATTTTTTTGGATTGGAAGTTTGTTTCCTCTCCTTTTTCTCTGCCTTTTTAGCTTCTTCCGCCGCAACCTCTTTATCTATGTATTCATTATCAGCCATTTCGTTCTGCTATTCTTAATTTGGCACTTCTTGCACGCGTATTTCTTTCAATTTCTTCTTCCGAAGGAATAATGGGGTGCCGGTTGATTTCTGAAAAAGGTTTTAGAACATTACCGAAAAAATCTTTTGTTATTTCACCATGGATAGAGCCACGTTTCATGTAGTTTTTAACCAACCTGTCTTCTAAAGAATGGTAGGACATCACGACTAATCTTCCACCTGGTTGAATGCAATCATCCATTTGCAGGAGGAATTTTTCCAATACTTCTAATTCTTGGTTTACTTCAATGCGAATTGCCTGAAAAACTTGAGCAAAAAACTTATGTTCTTTGAATCTAGGCGCACAAGGTCCAAGAATCTCCATTAATTCTGCTGTTGTTTTGATCTTTTTAGCCGCTCGAGCTTTTAAAATTTCGTTTGTAATCCGCCGCGCATTGGACAATTCACCATACGTTCGAAATAAATTCATGAGATCTCTCTCGCTGTATTCATTCACCACATATTCAGCAGACAATTCTCCTTCTTTGTTCATGCGCATGTCCAACGGCGCATTTGCACGTATTGAAAATCCGCGCGTTTCCTCATCAAATTGATGCGAAGAAACACCTAAATCAGCAATAATGCCATCCACATGCTTGATTCCCATCATACGAAGGTGGTTGGAGATATACGCAAAATTTGCTGCGATAAAGTAAAAATTATCCGCTTCCCAAGCGTTTGCTTTTGCGTCGGGATCTTGGTCAAAAACAATTAGTTTTCCTTTGCTGCTTAACTTTTTGTAAATTTCTTTTGCGTGTCCGCCGCCACCAAAAGTGACATCTACATACGTACCATCGGGATGGATTGACAATCCTTCGATACATTCTTGCAGCATTACCGGTATGTGGTACGTCGTATTATTCTCCATTGTCTAAATCACCCATTACATCGTCCGCCAAATCAGCGAAATCAGCCATGTTTCCTTCAATCATATTGAAGTATTTGAGCTTATCCCAGATTTCTACACGGTCGTTGTAAGCAATCAGCATTACATCTTGGTTTAATCCAACGCGCTCTGTATGCGTTATTGGGATTAAAATCCGACCTGCATTGTCCAAAGAAATCATTTTTGCCCCTTGATGAAATAAGCGGTAAAACATTCGATTCTTCGGCTTGAATAAATTCATTTTAGAAAGCTTTTCACTGATTACTTCCCACTCAGGAAGCGGGTACAGCGTTAGGCAATCTTCAAATCCTTTGTTCAACATAAAATCTCGTTGGGTTGCAGGAGAAAGCTGCTTCCGTAATCCGGAAGGAAATAAGAAACGCCCTTTCGCGTCCAACTTTACTTCAAATTCTCCTACTAAGCCTGCCATTACATGTTATAATGGGTAAAATTAGTAGATTTCTACCACTTTTTACCACTGGATTATTAATTGTTAATAAATTCTAACGATAGAAGGCTAAAATAGTTTCAAAATAAGTCTGATTTATTTCAAAAAAACCAAATAAATAAGCGAAAAATAGGCTTGGTGGTAATTTGTGGGTGTTTTTGAATGAATTATTCTTTTTTAGGTTGTTAACATTTTTTCAGCACGTTATTAACAATTAAATTTCGCTACCCAATTTGTGTTCCCACTATTCGATTAATTTTGCACCATGACGAAAGAAGTGAAAAGTTGGCTACTATTACTGTTACTCTCCTGTGTTTGGGGCAGTTCATTTATTTTAATGAAAAAAGGAATGCACACATCGGACGGATTTCCTATTTTCTCGGATGTCCAAGTTGGTGCGCTTCGAATGCTTATCGCTGGTTTGGTGTTGTCGCCCATTGCAATTTTTCACCTTCGAAAAATTACACATATCAAACAATTCTTTATGCTCGCCATCGTTGGCTTTTCTGGTAATTTTTTTCCTGCTTTCCTTTTTACGTATGCAGAAACTGGATTATCGTCTGGTTATACTGGCATGCTAAATAGCTTTACCCCAATTTTCACGATTCTTATTGGCTTTTTTGTTTTTAATGTCCGGCTTACTGCAATCCAAGTAATTGGTGTTTTGGTTGGAGCAATTGGTATTATTCTGCTGATGCTCGCTGGAAAAAACTCCTCCATTTCAGGAACATGGTATCCTATTTTAGCAATCGTACTTGCAACATTGTTGTACGCGATTAGTTTGAATACGATTAAACACACGTTACACATGTTCAAGGCTGTGGAAATAACGTCACTTGCATTTTTTATAGTGCTTTTGCCTGCTTTTTTTGTGAGTTATTCTTCTGGCACTTTACATACAATTCAAACCAATAAATTTGCGATGGAAGGGTTGGGCTATATTTTCATTTTATCTGTCGTGGGAACTGCATTGGCCGTAATCGTATTTAATCAAATAATCTCCTATTCTTCCGCACTATTTGCTAGCGGAGTAACGTACTTTATTCCAATTGTTGCAGTGCTTATTGGTGTTGGTTTTGGCGAAGAAATTGGCTGGAGACAAATCGCCTCTATGGGGGTTATATTAAGCGGTGTGTTCATAGCGAATTATTGGCTGCAATTAAAAATGAAATTTCAAAAAGTAAAATAATATTCCACACTGTTGTGTTATGAACTTTTTTTTCTATCTTTGCCATCCGAATTTTAGATAAGTAATAAATAAAACAAGCTATATGTACGCAATTGTAGAGATAGCAGGGCAGCAGTTTAAAGTGCAAAAAGACCAAAAAATCTTTGTACACCGTTTAGCAGCAGAAACAGGATCAAAAATTGAATTTGACCGAGTTTTGTTGATTGACAACGATGGAAAGATCAATGTTGGCGCCCCAGCTATAGCAGGTGCTTCGGTAACTGCGGAAGTAATGGATCACGTTAAAGGTGATAAAGTAATCGTTTTCAGAAAGAAAAGAAGAAAAGGTTATAAGAAGAAAAATGGTCACCGTCAGAGTTTTACGGCGATTACCATTAAAGACATTAAAGCTTAATAAGAACTTTCCAATCTGATTGGAATTAAAATTAGAAACAATGGCACACAAAAAAGGAGTCGGTAGTTCGAAAAACGGTCGTGAATCTCATAGCAAGAGATTGGGTGTTAAGATCTTCGGAGGTCAAGCTGCAATTGCAGGTAACATCATCATTCGTCAAAGAGGAACGCATCATCATCCAGGGCAAAATGTTGGAATCGGAAAAGATCACACCTTATTTGCTTTAACAGATGGTTTAGTAGAGTTCCGCAAGAAAAAAGACAATCGTTCGTTTGTATCAATAGTTCCATTTGAAACTGCTGAGGCATAACTGAATTGAAATAATTTTTAAAAGGCGAGTCTCGTATTAACGGGATTCGCCTTTTTTTGTGGTTCTTTGGTTGGAGCAATACATCACAATACAACGTTATTGAATTTTTCACTTTCTGTTGCCGTTAATTGAATATGCGATGGAGGATTCGAACCTTTAAATGCCACTGATTCGATTAATTCCGCGCCTAATAAGCTTGATATAAATAGGTTGTTTACCTCTGAATCGATAAAAATAGAATATGATTTTGATTTTTTTGCATTGAAATAAACTAAAATTGCCATCATTATCTGTTAATGCGGTAGAAATAGTTTTTGAATTTGCTTCGATGGCATTGTCATATTCTTGTAAAACAATCTTTGCTCCAGCGAAATGAGTATTTTCAGCCTTGTTCCATACATGCCCGTTTATTTTAACCTGATTAGATTTTTCTTTGCACGAGAAAAGCAACAAGAGAAAAAATAAGAGTTTTAGAATTTTCATTAATAATGTATTTCCATGACATGATGTTGATTAATTTCATGCTTTAGGGTATCTATTGAAATTACAGCATTGCCATTATTGTATGTGGTTGTTTTATAAATCCAGTTACCACTTGCTTTTTTACTTTCATAACTGTTTAGTTCTTCGCCGTAGAACATTTTTGAAGTATAATTATTAATAAATTGATGATACCTTTCATAAAACATTGAATCAGCCCCTAAATCATGAATTAAAATTAATTTTGAATAACTTGGTGATGCAGCACTTAATTCAATTTGAGAAGGTGGGGTTGAACCTAAAAAAGAGAAGGATTCCTTTAATTCATTGTACCCCATTATTCCAGAAACAATAATTTCGGTATAATCGGCATCAATAAAAACAGAATAGGATTTGGATTTTTTTGCACTGAAATTAAAACTAAAATTACCTTGATCATCTGCATAAGCTGAAGAAACAATTTTGGAATTTGCTTCGATGGCATTGTCATATTCTTGTAAAACAATCTTTGCTCCAGCGAAATGTGTATTTTCAGCCTTGTTCCATACATGACCATTTATTGTTACCTGATTTGATTTTTCTTTGCACGAGTAAAGCAACAAGAGAACAAATAAGAGTTTTAAAATTTTCATGCCTTAATAATGAACATTGATTACTTGGTGTTGATTGGGAGCTAAATAATGTGTATCAATCGAAACGGTAGGTGTTCCCCCCAGATAGCGAGTTGTTTTATATATCCAGTTCCCGCTTTGAGTTTCTGACTCAATTCCTTCAATCTCTTCATTAGTGTACATTTTACTAGTTGTGAAATTCAAAAATTGATGACCGTAGAAGAAATAAAGTGAATCGTAACCTAAATCCTTAATTAAATTTGCTTTTAAAAAAGACTTTGTGGCAGCCGATAATTCTATTTGAGAGGGAGGATTGGATCCATTAAACGATATTGATTCAATTAGTTCGGCGCCAGTTAAACCCGAAACAATGAGATTATTTGCATCAACCTCAACAAAAACAGAATAGGATTTGGATTTTTTAGCACTGAAATTAAAACTAAAATTACCTTGATCATCTGCATAAGCTGAAGAAACTATTTTGGAATTTGCTTCGATGGCATTGTCATATTCTTGTAAAACAATCTTTGCTCCAGCGAAATGAGTATTTTCAGCTTTGTTCCATACATGCCCGTTTATTGTTACTTGATTTGATTTTTCTTTGCATGAGAATAGTGCAAAGAATAAAACGAAGATTATTAGACTTCTCATTTTATTAAGATTTTAGTGGTTAAATAATCTGCGTCATGGGTCAACTTTAAAATATAAAACCCTGATTTTAGTGAAAGATTGATATCTTTCTTTCCACTAGTTATTGTTTCAGAAAAGATAGAGTCTCCAGTGTAATTAAACAAATTAACTTGAGATGCACCTTCAAAAGGGTTATCAAATGAAAAGCTTCCTGAATTTGGATTTGGGTAAACTGTCAAAATTCGAGACTCTTGCCTTTCGTCTTTCGTTAAAATTGTATTCGTTTCATCGGTGTCATTATATCCATTCGCACCTGCACTCTTGCCTGCGTCTTCACATGTTTCTACATATTGGATATACGCATGCAATATAGCGCCATTTTTAATATGTGTGCCCGGCTTAAATGAAATAAAATTACCCGCCTTCATTTCAACATCTGCCTTCTCGTTTACCTCAAAAGGTTTATGCTGTGTTTTATAAGTTACATTTTCACCCGTTTGTATGGAATTTAAGGCTTCGTATTTTACCGGATAATAATTGTATTGCACAGTTGTTCCTGTCCAAATACCTATCCTTAAGAATTGCAACCAAATATCTTCATAATGCGTCTCGTCCAATAACAACTCTGTCAGTCCTTCTGCATTAGGATCATTTTCTGATCCTGCACCATGCTTTAAGTTTATTTTCGCCGCATAAATTGCATCAAAAGGTGTTTTATTGTATTGGCTGTTGCCATGATAAATAGAAGGATAACCAAATTGTTTATTCTGTTCTTGATTGGGAGGAAATGATTGTGGGATATACCACAACAAATTATTTGCTCTCAAATCGACCTCCATACTAGAGGTACCCATAGGTCCAATATCAAGAGCGCTACTTGTTGGTAAAAAACAATCTTTAGAAGCAACATCAATTTCCGGATTAGAATTTAAATAGGTATATTTTACTGCTGATCTAAGTGCATTATACAAACTTACGGTACTCCCTTGAATGCCATCAAGATTTAATACATTGTTATTTGTGAATTTCTTTTCGTCAAGCAAGACTGTGTAATTGGTAGAAAAAAAGGGCTTTTTTTCAAACAACCGCTTAAAAATAAAGTGCCCTTGTCCATCAACAGCTTTCCACTCCATGTAATTATGTCGGTCCCAACCTAAAAACCCAACATGTTTTTCAATTTTTAAAAGAGTCGAATTTTGAGGTAAATTACCTATTGGATATCTTAAAATTCCAGCTGCTCCATCTGCAACACCAACATTTCTCAACATTGGGTAATCGCCAGGCTTATCATAATCCGATTGGTAATAAAGGTCAGTGACAAATTTGTACCTAGAGTGAACAAAGTATGGATGTGGCGCCTGATCTGGATTATTTTCATTGCCAGTTTGAGAATAATGGTAAATCAAAAAATCTTTAGCCATTGGAGAAGATAATAAAAAGTACTGCTCCAAAGCATTTATTAAATTTGTTCCAGGCAGATACCATTGTGGGTTGTCAATTATACTCCTAATACCGTGCTGCGCTGCTAATGGTATATTAGCTCCTTGATGTTCACCATCATAAGAAACTAACAATTTTGTGTGATGTAATTTATCAATCCCAGGATTTTGTCTATATTCAACTTCCATCATTTTTAAAGCCATTCTACCAACTAAAGCTCCAGAACTATAACCAGTCATTACATTCTCTATAAAGCTATTATTATTAAATTTTCTTTGATTTATAACTTTAAGAATATGCTTGGTTAATAGCGCTTGATTTTCAATTCTATCAGATCCGTAATTAAATCGAATAATTATCACATCATATCCTCTTTCATGCAAAGATTGTAAATATCCATTAGTATTAAATTTTGTGGCTAGCGTTATATAATTTTCAAGATTTACGGGATTGTAACCGCTTACCATGATTGCCGGTTTCAAAATTAAATTATTATCATTCCCGCAACCATAGAAAATTTTTATTTCGGCACTTTGGGAAATACCATCCATGTTTGAAGTTTGGAATGATTCACTTGGGGTATTTATTATGTTTTGAAGAGAAAAAACACCATTTGCTTTACTAATATCTAAACTTTTACCATAAAAAGAAAAACCACAAGTCATTGTATCTCCTGAATTTGAATAATACTTTACATAAAAATTATTATCCCCTTCAAGAACTTGAATGTCTAATACTGAATTATCGCATATAGTACCAATTAGTGTATTATCATTAAACAGATCAATACTTGAAATTAATTCTTTTGAAATATTTTGATTCGACGAAAAATTAATCCTTAATGTCTCATAAATTGATATTGTATCCGCAAGAATAGCGCATGAAAAAATGGTTTCCGTTTTAATTACAGTTGAATTTGTATTGATAATTAATGTTTGACCATTCTCATCAATAATTAAACTATTCAAACTTAATTGTTCTTCAACATTTACATAGTTATAATCTGTAAATAAACAGGCGAGAGGAAGTTGCAGAATATCACCAACATTTGAATGTCTTTGCAAGGCAAATTTCGTATAATATTCGCCAATTGGAACAAAGTGATTACTAGTGTCTATATTCGAAACAACTAAATCATTATATGCTAACATCCAGTCTGTAGCAGTAACCAATCCAGTTAATGAATCAGTTAAATCAAAAATTTTGGATTGTGCATTTCCCAAATTCAATAAAAAGGAAGATGAACAATTGTCAATGATGTTTCCAAAAATCAATTTATTCAATTCTTTTTCATCGTTCACATATGTTAATGAATCACTACTTTGTGCTTGTAATTGCCAAAAATTATTTAAGGCAAGGAAAATAATTATTTTTCTCATACCTCAATCTTTAATTACATTCTCTTTAAGAGCATCAATTTGTGTTTGCTGTGCTTGCAATTTCGCTTGTAATTGTAGAATATAAAGCGTTAATTCTTCAACTTTTTCCATGAGCATGATACTTGCATCTGCAACATTTAAACCATTTTTTACCATATCCGTAGCACTTAAAACATTTGGTAAATGGTGGTTTTCTTCGATGAACGATTTTACTTCTTCTAGTGGCATTAAGGGGTATGCAGTATCAAACACATAATCTGACCAAGTAACTAAATCCACCTTAATTTCTCGTGCTTGCAACAAGCCGTTTTCTGTCAATTGTAAGATTCTTTCTCCATTTCTTTTTTGAACAATTATCGCATGCGTATTGAATTCAGTATCATTTAATTGGATATGTAATTTAGATTCTGGGTTTATTAACCCAATTCCTACTTTTACATCAGGAACACAATGACTTGTTGTGAATAATTTGCCAGGACTATTGGCCCATGTTGGGCTAGAAATTAGAATATTGCCATTAATATTCTCTGCACATGCAATTTCTGCTCCTAGATAATTATGGCCGGTTCCATAAACATAAGATTTCAAATCGCCACCACGTGTGACATTTCCAGATGAATCAATAAATAAAACTCCTGAAGATACAAGAGTAGAATCTCTCAAATAATCCAGATTTAAAAAGCCATTTCGTATGTAAACGTTACCTTTAACATCCAATTTTCCTTGTGGTTGTTTAATGCCAATTCCCACATTTCCCTCTGAAGTGATGCGCATTCGCTCAATATCATACGTGTGAAACTTTAAAGAATTTTCGTTTTTTGTTCCAATAAAATGGTTGGAATCTGCCGTATTTCCATTTATTTTCCATTGGTCATTTACTTGACCGTTATTGGAATTGGAATTATTTTCTTGGGCAAGAATACCCCCGAGTAAAGTAAGGGATAAGAATGAGGTCGTAAGAAGGTTTTTCATGTGTAAATAGTAAATTAGTTTAGGTAATGTTACAACAATTATTTAAACAAAAAAATTATTTTTTTGAACCACAGAATATACTAGTATAATCAAATACTAATCGGTAAAATTTATTAAATTCGCACCTATCAAACAAAGTAAAGATGCTAGAAATTACGCGTATTCGAAATGAAAAAGAGGCCATTATTGAAGGGCTTAAAAAACGTAATATAGATGCAACGGCAACGCTGGATCAAATTTTAACTGCAGACCAAAATTGGAGAAGTGCAAAAACCGATTTGGAATCCATCTCTGCTGAATTGAACGTTTTAGCGAAGGAGATTGGCGATTTATTCAAACAAGGGAAGCACGATGAAGCCAATGCTAGTAAAACTAAAACAAGTGATTTAAAAGTTTCTGAATCGAATCTGAAAACGAAAGTGGAGGAATACGAGAAGGAAATCACACAACTTTTATATACAATTCCAAATGTTCCAAATGCTTTAGTGCCACCAGGAAAGAGTGAATTGGACAACGAAACAATTTTAGAATCTGGTACAACAGCCGTTTTTGATTTTGATGCTCTTCCGCATTGGGATCTTGCGAAAAAATACGATTTGATTGACTTTGAGTTGGGCGTTAAAGTAACTGGAGCTGGATTTCCATTCTACCGTGGTAAAGGTGCCAAATTGCAGCGTGCATTAATTTCTTTCTTTTTGGAAGAAGCGGATAAAGTAGGGTACGAAGAATATATTCCGCCATTGATGGTGAATGAAGCAAGTGCTTACGGTACGGGCCAACTTCCGGATAAAGAAGGACAAATGTACTACATGCCGGTGGATGATTTCTATATGATTCCAACTGCGGAAGTGCCTTTGACAAATATTTACAGAGATGTAATTTTACCGTCGGAAGACTTTTCTATCAAATTAACGGGTTATACGCCATGTTTTAGAAGAGAAGCTGGTTCGTATGGCAGCGATGTCCGTGGATTGAATCGTTTACACCAATTTGATAAAGTAGAGATTGTTCGCATTGAACATCCGGATAATTCTGCTAAAGCCTTGGAAGAGATGATTGAGCACGTGAAAGGATTGTTAGAAAAATTAGGTTTGCAGTATCGAATTTTGCGCCTTTGTGGTGGCGATACTGGTTTCGCTTCTGCCTTAACATACGATTTTGAAGTGTATTCTGCAGCACAGGATAAGTGGTTGGAAGTAAGTTCTGTATCTCGTTTTGACACGTTCCAGGCGAATCGATTGAAGCTGCGTTTTAAAAATGCGGACAAGAAAAATCAGCTTTGTCATACCTTGAACGGATCCGCGTTGGCGCTTCCTAGAATTGTTGCGGCTTTATTGGAGAATCACCAGGTTGCAGATGGGATAATTATTCCAGAAGCCTTACGAAAATTCACCGGTTTTGATAAAATAGATTAAAGAAAAGTTACCTTGCTCGCTGCGGTTTTTTTGTTAAAAATCGTCAATTATTGCATGTTTAGCTAGTTTAATCCCAAATCTCGTCGTATTTTTATTTTATGTTGAAACGTATGAAATATTTGATTCTTAGTTTGTTGGCTTTTTCGCTTTTTTCTTGTTCGGATTTGAACAAAGGAAAGCAGTTGAAAGCCATTGAAACAATGCAAAAATCTTTGGATAGCATCCAGAAGGTATTATTGAAAAATGAAATCGATACAATCGCGGCTTTTGGTGTTGCAACGAACACGGTGGAATTACGTATCAAAAACCATTATTATGCCGATACCATTGACATGGCTTTGGGAAAAAAGATGGATGCGTATAAAAAAATGCGCAGAACGATTGGACCCTTGGGAAAATCATTTAACACGATAAAAACCGGCGTAATCGCAGAAAAAGAGACCTTGAAAAAATTACAATCCGACATAGAAAACGGAGATGGCGAACGTCAAAAATTTCCTGAATATATTGATTTTGAAAAGGGAAAAGTAGACCAGTTGCGCATATTATTGAAAGAATATGTCGATCAGAAAATCAAAACAATGTCCGTTTTTCATGAACTCCACGATGAGTTAGATGCTTTTTCCCGAAGCCTGGTAGAGAAGGATAAAAACCAGCGAAAGCGTAAATTATGAAGTATTTTTTTGTAGCCTACTTCCTCTTTTCTTCCCTTTTAGCTTATTCTCAGGGAGAAACCGACCAGCAACTTGCTTTACATTATTTTTCTTCAGGCGATTTTGAAAAAGCCAAGACGTATTACGCAAGGATATACGACAATGATCCTTCAAAATTTAACTTCAACCGGTATTACGAATGTTTGACCCAAACAAACGAGTTGAAAGAAGCTGAAAAAGTACTTAAGAAGCAAATAACAGCAAATCGATCCGATCTGGAATACAAAGTTCTACTAGGACAATTCTACGAACAAAATAAGGAGCCTGCAAAAGCTCAGAAATTATACGATGATTTGATAAGTGATTTGGAATCGGATCCAAATTCGGTAATTAATTTGTTCAATGCTTTTAAATCAAAAAACAAAAATGATCTAGCATTGCAAACGATTGAGAAAGGGCGAAAACTTCTAAAATCATCCTATCCACTTCACTTTCAGTTTGCGGAATTATATGGCGCAACTGGTCAAAGCGAAAAAATGATGAACGAGTACCTGGATCTGCTCGATTTCAATACTGGATATGCTACAACGATTCAAACGGTATTAACCCGACAAATTGATTTTTCAGAGGAAGATTCCAAAGAATATAGCATTCTTAGAAATGCGTTGTTGGAGCGCATTCAAAAGAAACCAAACGAACCGGTTTATGCTGAGATGTTGATTTGGTTATTGATTCAAAGTCGCAATTTTAATAGTGCCTTGGTGCAAGCACAGGCTTTGGACAAACGACTTGGCGAACAAGGGAGAAGAGTTTTGGAACTTGGTCAAATGTGCGTTGAAAATAAAGAGTTTGAAACGGCGCGCAATTCGTTCAAATACGTTACACTTTTGGGTGAGGATAAAATGTATTATTTTCAGGCAGAGAACGCTTTGTTGAATACCCGGTTTTTAGAAGTTACCACCAATAGAAATTATTCCGATGCGGAAATTGAAACAACTATCGCGGAGTACCAGGTAATACTCAGCCGTGTTGGGAAAAAACGAACAAGTATTCCTTTGATAATGGAAATGAGCCATATTCAGGCATTCTATTCTGACAAATCAAATGAGGCGATTTCTAATTTAAAGGAATCTTTAAACACGCCAGGAATAACGGATATGCAGAAGGCCGAGATAAAAATGTTATTGGCGGATATTCATGTTTTGCATGGTGATATTTGGGAGGCGGCATTGTTTTATATGCAAGTTGAAAATGATTTTAAGTTCGAACCAATTGGACACGAGGCAAAATTTAAAAATGCACGTATTTTTTATTACGATGGAGAATTTGATTTTGCACAAGCACAATTGGGCGTTTTAA
>JBEDAD010000126.1:0-3504 GCA_041177985.1 Bacteroidota bacterium
TATATTGTTCGGCAGGTTTCGTTTCGCGCATTTTGGATAAAAGCATTTGCTGGTAATCAAACACAACGCTTTTCACTTCCCCGACAAAAGGCAAATCGAAAGAATCTTCCAAATCGTCCACCACCACGTTGTGCAAGGTCTTTCCATTGGCATCAAATACTGCAATTTGCACTGGTAGTTTAAAGATTGGGGATAATTCCAAATTCTGAATTTGTTTCACAGAAACGCTAACGGTTCCTTTCTCCGCGTTTATTTTTTGCTGAACGTCGAGCAATGGGTGACCGGAGCCCAAATACCATTGGTTAAAAAACCAGTTTAAATCTTCCCCGCTAACTTCTTCAAATGCGATGCGCAATTGGTGAAATTCAGCTGGTTTGAATTTGTTGGTTTGCAAATAATTCTTAATTCCTTCAAAAAATGCTTCGTCTCCCAAATAATTGCGCAGCATGTGTAATATTCTACCGCCTTTGTTGTAGGAATGGCCATCAAACATTTGTTCCTTATCGTCGTAATCCAACCAAATAAGGTTGTGGTATCCTTGTGCTTGGGAAGATTGGAAATAGCCATCTGCTTCTACTTCAGCTTGAAAATCCGCCTCGTCTATCCCAAATTTATGTTCATCCCAAAGGTATTGCGAATAATTTGCAAACGATTCATTTAGGGACAAGTTAGACCAGGATTCGCAGGTTACCAAATCCCCAAACCAATGGTGAAATAATTCGTGTGCAATCGTAGATTGGTCATTTCCATCTAACAATTCGCGATCTGTTTTATAAGCGTAATCACCAAAAACAACTGCTCCGGTATTTTCCATTGCTCCGGAAACATAATCGCGCACAACAATCTGACTGTATTTGTCCCAGGCAAACTCATATCCAAGCAATTCAGAAAAATGGCGAATCATGTTTGGCGTTTCCCCGAAAATTGCTTTTGCTGATTTTTCCCATTCTGGCTCAACAATATAATTTACCTCCATTTTAGAGCCATCTGGTCGTGTATAAGAATCCTTTACTGTTTTAAATTCGCCAATCCCCATCATAAATAAATAAGGCGCGTGTGGCAAATCTTGTTTCCAGTGATCCGTTCGCGTTCCATTTGGATTTTTTTTGGAAGCACTTAGTTTTCCATTGGAAAGCGTCATGAATTTATCCTCAACGGTAATGAAAATTTCTTGGGTTGTTTTTGCATTTGGCGAATCAATGGTTGGGAACCAAACAGAACTTGATTCCGTTTCTCCTTGTGTCCAAATCTGCGGCATTTTATTAGGATCTTCTCCTTTTGGATTAATAAAATAAAGCCCTTTATCAGAAGTAATAGCGCTACTTCCGCTCGTTTTGCGTTCATCGGGCTTTGCTACGTAGTTGATTACAACCGTATATTTTTCTTTTCTGCTGTAGGTTTTATTCAGTTTTATTTTCAAAGTCAAACTATCTAAATAGGAGAAAGAAAGATCCCTTTTATCCAGTTGAACGCTTAAAATGTCCATTCCTTTTGCATCTAAAATCAAACTATCGGAAGCATAAAAATGCGGTTTTGCTGTAATTGTAGCAATCCCATTCATGCGAGAATTCGTCCAATTAAAATTGACTTCTAGCTTCGTGTGAATTAAGTCGGTAAGAATGGTTTCAGCTGCGCGGTAAGTTGGTCGTTTTTCTGGTGTTTTCACCGAATCAACTGCTAATAGCGTGTCTTTTGTGTTTTGATTACCGACCGTTGTACTTACATTTTCTGGAGTATCTGATTTCTTTGTACCACAAGCAACAAGGGTAAGAAGGCAGATAATTGCGATGCTTTTTTTCATGTGTCCAATTAGTTTACGTAAAATTCAACAATTAATTTGAATTCTTACCAATAAAAATATCCAAGTAGCTGCAGTTTCGATTACTTTTGGTAAAAATAATTGAAACATGTCAAATCATAAATGGAGTTTTGATGGCGCGGATACTATCGTTGCAGAAGGTGCTGTTATCAAATGGGACGATCACCGGTTTTTTACTTTAACGTATAAAGGTCAAAAATTCTTCGGGGAACTTTTGGAAGACCAATCCGAAAACAATTTTCTGAAACTAAAAATTAACCACCGTGTTTTTGAGGTGCATAAAAAAGGAGAATTAGACGAATTGATTTCCGCCATGGGATTAGATATTCCCAAAGTTCGGAAATTGAAGGAATTGATCGCTCCGATGCCGGGAAGAATTGTTCAAGTTGCAGTTTCAATTGGTCAAGAATTGGCAATTGGAGACGAAATACTTTCTTTGGAAGCAATGAAAATGGAAAATGTTTTAAAAGCGGAAGGCGTTGGTATTGTAAAGGCAATTTTAGTAAACGCAAATCAAATTGTAGATAAAGGAGCGGTTTTAATCGAATTCGAATAAGCTTTTAATCAACTATATATTTAATTTAAAAAGAAAAAAGATGGAAGAACAGATATTGATCACAACGAGTACCAATTTAGAAGGTTTTACAATCAAAAAACAATTGGGTTTAGTGAGAGGAATTACAGTTCGTTCGCGCGGATTAGGCGGTAATATTGCTGGAGGTTTTATGGCAATGTTTGGTGGAAAAAGCACAATCTATACAGAGCTTTGCGAGAATTCAAGAGAAGAAGCATTGCGATTGATGATTGACAACGCAAAACACATTGGGGCGAATGCAATAATAAACATGCGTTACGAATCCAACGAGGTAATGCAAGGATTGACTGAAGTATTGGCATACGGCACCGCAGTCCTTGTGGAAGAAAATTAAACTTTCAAGTAACTAAAAAGGTGTAGAATTGTAGCCTTTTTAGTTACCTTTTTACAGCGCAAATGCTTTCTTAATAATTGTTGGATGTAGTGTTGAGAACTCACTTATGCACCATTCTTGAAATTTTTTAATGTCGTTTGAATCCGTAATCCACTTTAGCGCTTTGAATAATTCCTTTTGAAATAATAGCGCATCAAAACTAACTTTCGTAAGAATTTTTTTGGTCAATTCCAGCATAGCATTTTGTTTTTGTTCGATACAATTTAAGGCTAAAAAACAAGAAAAGCAAGTTCTAAAAGTGTTAAAAATTGAAAATAATTGGGAAGAAGCCCAAACTTCCTCACTTACAAATATTTAGGAAAATACGCATTAGAAATAATTCTAACCGATAATTTTTTGTTTGATCACTTGGTAAATCTCAAGAGTTACTTTGTCATAAACGTAAATTAAAACATGCATGTTTTCTGCATTGTGTGTGGTTGTAACGCCAGCTTGCGCGAGTTGATTTGGCAGAATAAAGCTGTAATCCAAATAATATTTCCCGCTATTCAACATCGTTGAAGTTAGCGTTCGGCCCCACGTTTGGCCATCAATCGTTCCGCGCATAATATCTCTGTGCACGTAATCAGGCGTAAATACATTGGTTACATTTTGGGGTCCAACCAATGAATCTTCTATAATATAAACAACCATTGCCAATTCATTTGCAAGCGCATTATCCAATTTCTCCACTTCTGTGTGCAAGAAAAAACCATG
>JBEDAD010000127.1:0-3940 GCA_041177985.1 Bacteroidota bacterium
TCCGTTCTTTCCTGTGATTTCGCAAATATTCAACGGGATGTTGAAATGATAAATTCTTCCGCTGCGGACTGGTTCCATATTGATGTCATGGATGGCGTATTTGTTCCCAATATTTCCTTTGGTTTTCCAGTTATCAGCGCAATTACAAAACACGCTACAAAAACGATGGATGTGCATTTAATGATTGCTAATCCAGATCAATACATTGAAGATTTCAAAAAAGCTGGTGCGGATATTTTAACTGTTCATTACGAGGCATGTCCTCATCTTCACCGAACAATTCAAGCAATTCAAGCTGCTGGAATGAAGGCTGGTGTAGCTTTAAATCCGCACACGCCAGTTTCACTTTTAGAAGATGTTATCCAGGATTTAGATTTGGTATTGATCATGTCCGTAAATCCCGGATTTGGCGGCCAAAAATTCATCCAAAATTCGGTGAATAAAGTGTTGCAAACCAAGAATTTGATACATCGAACTGGTTCAAAAGCTTTAATAGAAGTGGATGGCGGGGTAAACATGGAAACCGGTTTGCAATTGGTTCAAGCTGGGACGGATGTTTTAGTGGCAGGAAGTTTTGTGTTCAATTCCAAAAACCCACAACAAACTATACAAGAGCTTAAAAACTTGAAGTAGGATTCCAATGAAAGATTTTTTTCAGGATAAATTTGAATACGACTTTTTTGCTTCGAAAAATTGGATTGAAAGCCTTGAATCCCAAGAAGATTTCGTTTCTGAATTTGCGATTCGTTCCATGTCACACACCTTAAATGTACACCATATTTGGAACAGAAGATTGTTGGACAAGCCTATTGAATCAGAACTTTGGGATGTATTTCCAATACATTTTCACCAGAAATTATTAGAGGATAATTACAGAGAAACGATTGAATATTTAGAAAAATTAGAACGAACAGAAAAAATAAAATACCATTCTTCCGAAGGAGTAGCATTTGAAAAAAGTACCATGGATGTGCTTTACCATATTCTAAACCATTCCAATTACCACCGTGCACAAATTGCGTTGGATCTAAAACAAAACAATTTAAAAACACCTAATTTTAATTTTATTTCGTATCATTAAGTGTGGAAACGTGCAAAAATCTTAATTCTTCCAAGCAACGCGTAACAAACAGAAATAATTAACGTTATAAAATGTATGAAATATAGTGTAAGCATTTTTTTCTGTTTGATTATCGGAATTGCAACAGCAAGTGAAGATAGTTCAATCGAAGCAAGAGAAATCGAGTTGTCCGTAATGCTGGACGCACTTAGAACAGCAAAAAGCGATAGCGAGAAAGCGGAGAAAAACACTATTTTTAAAAACACACTGAAAGAAATTCTACAATTGAAGGAAGCATTCACCTATCCTTTCAACAGGCTTAAAACCGTTGGGTTTGTGGATAGTCCGGATAAACAATTACGGATTGTAAACTGGAATGTGGAGCAAGAAGATCAAACCCAGCGGTATTATTGTTTTCTTTTGCATGTTGATGAGAAAAAGAAAAATATTGAACTAAGTGAATTACTGGATAATTCGCAATTTAGCCCTCCCCGCCCCGATGGAATTCTCGAAGCAAAAGATTGGTATGGTGCATTATACTATAAAATAATTCCAATTGAAAAAGGAACAAAAACGGTTTACACCCTATTAGGTTGGGATGGAAACAATTCTATGAGCTCCATAAAATTGATTGATGCACTTTATTTTGCTGGTAATAATCCAAAACTAGGAAGTCCAATTTTTAAAACGAAAGAAACAACGCTAAAACGGATCTTTTACGAGCATTCTAAAAAAACAACCATGTCGCTGAGATTTGAACCAGAATACGAGCGCATTATTTTTGACCATCTTTCACCGGAAGCTCCTAATTTAAAAGGTTTTTACTCGTTTTACGTGCCCGATCTATCCTTGGATGCATTTGTTTTGAGTGGAAATAAATGGCTATTAAAAGAAGACGTTATCGGCATTAACAAAGCTGCAGATTCCAAGACAGAAATTTTTGTTAAAAACGAAAGAACGGGAAAAATAGAAAAACAAGAAATTAAAAATAAATGGGAAAATCCCCAAGATAAAAGTTCACCGGGCGGTGGAAATATTCATATTGCTGTAACACCTGAAAAAGATGTGCAAAATCCAATCGCAATAAAGAATGACTTGAATAAGAAAGCCGCACGACGTGACCGTCGCAATCCAGAAAACATGAATGCAACGCTTGGCAAAAAAAATAGGAGACGCAAAAATTAATGTATTTCCTCAAAATAGTCGCTCAAATGTTTCATTTGTTCATTGGTTGATTTTTTAAAAGAATGCAACTCTTTTTTAGTCTATTTTTGTTAAAAGTAAAACGATGATTAAGAATTTATACATAGTTCCCTACGATTTTTCTCCAGTTGGTGATGCCGCTTTAGCTTTTGCTTTGCACCTTGGAAAACATGTACATACAGAAATTCAACTCTTGCATTTAACAGCAACAAGCTCAGATGCCATTCGCGCTAACCTTAAAATGGATGAAATAATTTCCAACGTAAACAAACCCGATGGTGTAGAAATTACAAAATTGGTGCGGGAAGGATCTATTTTTGAAGACATTGGAAAGATTGCCAAAAAGGAAGGAGCGCAACTCGTAATAATGGGAACGCACGGATCAAAAGGATTGCAGAAGTTGTTTGGTAGCAACGCAATGAAAGTTATTACAAGTTCTGATACACCATTTTTAATCGTCCAAAAAGATACGCCGCTAAGCGAAATGAAAAATATAGCAATCGCTATTGATCTTACAAAAGAAAGTTTGCAAATCGTCAAATTAGCTGGAGATATGGCTAATTTCTATGGCGCTACAGTGCATGTTATCGGCGAAAAACACAACGACGAACTGTTGAGTCAACAAATGAAAAACCGAATGCTTATCGTTAAAAATCAATACGACGGAAGAAATATCACTTGTAAACTTGAATTATTGGCAGAAAGCGGCACTTTTCAGAAAAAAGTATTGAACTATGCAAAAGAAAAATCAATCGATTTAATAGGTATTGCATACCATTCTGAAAGTTTGTTGCCACAATTTGATACCTTTGCACAATCTCTGATTACAAATGATCAGAATTTACCGTGTATGGTGTTGAACTCAAAATTAGCATCTGCACTCTATTTTTAGCAGATGAATATTGGACAATACAATGAATTAACCATCTTACGATTTACAGCTCCAGGAGCTTATTTGTCAGATGATCAAGATAATGACGTTCTTCTACCGGGAAAATATATTACGGATGACATGCACGAAGGTGAAATCGTTTCTGTGTTTATTTACAAAGATTCGGAAGACCGAGTGGTTGCAACTACCGAAAACCCAAAAATTGTTTTAGAAGAATTTGCCTATTTAAAGGTGAAAGAAGTCAATGCGTTTGGAGCATTTTTAGATTGGGGACTCGAAAAAGACCTGATGGTTCCGTTCAAAGAGCAAAATCAATTAATGGAAGAAGGGAAATACTACCTTGTAACGTTGCAATTGGATCAATTAACCGATAGATTGTATGCTTCCACAAAGGTGAATCGGTATTTTAAGGAATGTACGGATCTTGAATTAATTAACCAAGAAATGGACATTATGATTGGTGATACAACAGATTTAGGAATCAAAGTTGTTGTCGCTAATTTATATGCTGGAATAATTTATAGAAACGATGTGAGTCGCCCACTGCGACGTGGCTCTTTCGAAAAAGGCTTCATTTATACTATTCGGGAAGATGGAAAAGTTGACGTGCGCTTGGAAAAAGCTGGATTTGAGAAATTCGACGAAGCAGCGGAGCGTTTACTAGAGATGCTGCAGGAACGTAAAATACTTTATTTATCCGATAAATCCGATCCGGATCAAATTCGAGAAGAAGTTGGAATGAGCAAAAAGACGTTTAAACAAGCAATTGGAAAATTATACAAGGC
>JBEDAD010000128.1:0-3705 GCA_041177985.1 Bacteroidota bacterium
AAATACAATACCTATTTTCCAAATAATAAGTCTATTCAACTCGCAAAATTAGAACGGGAAAAAGATAGTTTGATTAAAGCAAACGACAGTCTTCAAGTAGCGCAGACAATTGCTTTAGATAGAATTAATTTGATGAAAAAAGAATTGGTTAACTTAAAAACAGATTTATTCAGTCACCAAGAAAATTCAAAAAACACATCTGTTGAATTGGAAAACAAGTTAAAGGCTTTAAAGGATTCGATTTCCGACCTATCCTTCCCTTTCGTTTCTTGCAAAGAGGAGGTCATAAGTTCCAAAGGAAAGGTTGACCCAATACTTGTGAATACCTGTTTTTGGAGATCCTATAAAATTACCGAAACTGGAACGCCAGATTATAAAGGTCGCTATACATGGGCGACAGAAGTTTTTCTTAAAACTGGCGACACATTGGTCAAAAAAAACCATTTGGAATTATTTAAAACAGAAAAAATCAGTCAATTGGAAAAATTGGTAAACGATCGATTGTCAGAAGATTTTAGTGCAATGAAAATTAGCGATCCAGCATGTTTTACCCAAAGAAAGTATTACCCCACTTTTAAGTTAAAAGATATGCGTTTGGCTTTTAACGACGATTCAGAGATTTCCTTTGAGGTGGAATATGGTTTAACAGATGCTTGTTTTGCACTGAATTTATCCTCCACTAATTTTAAGATTTTAGAATTGAAAGATTATTTTGTTGAATAAATATCGGGTTAAATTTTTTAAAAAGTATAGCGCGATTTCGGCGCTAATTTACTTACACCCAAATCGATTAACAACTGATTTAGTTGCAACATTCAATTTGATTTGTTAAAATAATTAAAAATTCGTCTGTCCCTAAACTAAATCTTCCTTTATTTTGTTTAAAAAGAAAAGAAGTATGGCATCTAAAGAAAAAATTATAAAAGGATATATCGAATTTCAACTCTTAAATGGCAGAAAACCGTATTCTGTTTTTGAATTGACTAAAAAATTAAAAGTAGAGGAATCCGCTTTTTACGAATTATTTCCAAGTCTAGAAAAATTGCAGCAATCCATTCCGTTAGCGTCGTTGCACAATGCCTTGCACCGTTTAGAAGAGGATGAGCAGTACCCTACTTTTTCAGCGCGTGAGAAGTTGTTGAGCTTGTTTTTTACCTTGTTTGAAGAATTAAAAGAACAAAGGTCTTTTTACCTTTTCAATTATACGGATATCCAAAACGTTGCAGCACAAAGTAAGGATTGGAAACCATTTTTGGTGAAATTGCAGGAAGAGGTAGATTCTCTTTTATCCGAAGCAAAGCAACAGGATGAGATAAAAGATCGCGCTTTCATCGGAGAACATTATGCCAAAGGATACAAACTTATTTTTACCTACATTTTCCGCGTTTGGTTAAAAGACGAATCTTCAGAATATAGCACTACAGATGCAGCAATTGAGAAAGCGATTAATTTAAGCTTTGATTTATTAGGCTCCAACCAATTTGATTCTATCCTTGATTTTGGAAAATTTGCATTCAAGACAAAAGTAATGTAATCCAATGTTAGAAGAAGAAACACAAAAATCACTAGACAGTATTCCAACTTCAAAAGTTAAACGTGCCGCAAAAATCATCGGCACAAGTGCTAAAGTTGGGGGTAATTATATAAAATATTTTGCCAAAAAATCAGTCAATTCATCTCTTACAAAAGATTCTTTGCACGAAGAAAACGCGAAGGATATATATAAATCGCTGAGTGAAATGAAAGGCAGCGCGTTGAAAGTTGCACAGATGATGAGTATGGACAATTCGGTGCTTCCAAAAGCCTATCAAGATAAGTTTTCGATGGCACAATACAATGCACCACCGCTTTCTTATCCATTGATTTTAAAAACATTTCAGCAATTTTTCGGTAAAAAACCCTTAGATATTTTTGAGGAATTTTCAAAATCAGCGGTGCATGCAGCAAGTATAGGACAAGTGCATAGAGCTCGAATCGGGTTGCAGTCTTTTGCAGTGAAAATTCAATATCCTGGTGTTGCGGATGCTATTAGTTCGGATTTAAAATTGGTAAAACCTTTAGCTTCTCAATTGTTAAACATGAAGGCTTCGGAGATGAAGATCTATATGGATGAGGTGGAATCCAAATTATTAGAAGAAACGGATTATGAACTAGAACTGCGCAGATCTGTCGAGATAACAAGCGCATCTTCCGAAATTAGAAATGTACGTTTTCCTAAATACTATCCTGAATTTTCGAATAAGCGAATTTTAACAATGGATTGGATGGAGGGTGCAATGTTTCCTGAATTTTTAAAAAGCAATCCTTCGCAAGAGGTTCGTAACAAAATCGGTCAAGCAATGTGGGACTTTTTCCTTTTTCAAATGACCGTTCTCAATCGAGTGCATGCCGACCCGCATCCAGGAAATTTCATTGTTAACAGCGAAAATGAACTTTGTGTCTTGGATTTTGGATGCGTGAAAGAAATTCCAACAGAATTTTCCCAGCCGTATTTTCAATTGTTGCGACCTGAAGTTTTTCAAAATGAAGAACAACTGATCGAATTGTATGAAAAATTAGGATTTTTCAAGCCCAATGATACGCCGAAGCAAAAGGAATTTTTACAAGAAATGATGCAGCAAATGATTAGCCTTTTAGGTAAGCCTTTTCAGAGTACGTCCTTCGATTTTGGGGACGATGCCTATTTTGCAAAAATCTATGCAATGGGTGAAAACCTTAGTAAGGACAAAGAATTACGAAAAATGAATAACGCGAGAGGGTCGGAACACTCCATTTACATCATGCGAACATTTTTCGGATTGTATTCACTCTTAAACCAATTGAAAGCGAATGTTCAGTTGAATTATCCACTGTTTTAAGTAGTATAAAATTATTGAAAACCTTTAAAATTTCTTTCAATTATTTTTTTATTACATTTAGGCATGAAAAATTTATTCTTTTTCCTCTTCTTATCGTTTGCATCTTTCGGACAGCAAACAATTAATGGGACACTGCAGCACGGTGGATTGACGCGCACGTTTATATTGTATGTTCCCGCGAGTTACTCACCTGGAACCCCGGCGCCATTAGTTTTCAATTTTCATGGATATTCTAGTAATGCGCAAGAACAAATGTTTTACGGAGATTTTCGTCCAATAGCCGATACTGCAGGATTTTTGCTCGTGCACCCTATGGGAACGCTTGACGGATCTAATACTCCTTATTGGAATTCCGGATGGGGTGGAACAGTTGACGATATTGGTTTCACTAGCGCGTTAATTGATTTTATTGCGGCTTCTTATTCTGTGAATTTAGATCGTGTTTTTAGCACTGGGATGTCGAATGGTGGCTTTATGAGTTATACGCTTGCTTGTTCTTTGAGTAATCGTATTGCAGCAATTGCTTCCGTTACTGGAACCATGAATGTGAATCAATCACTAACGTGCAATGCACAGCATCCAATGCCAGTTTTAGAAATTCACGGTACGGCTGATGCGACGGTTCCGTATGATGGAAATAGTTTTATGGCTGCAATTCCAGATGTATTAAATTATTGGGTAAATTTCAATAATTGTACAACAACACCTCAAATATCTGCGGTTCCCAATTCAAATTTAACAGATGGTTGCACTGTCATTCATTCTCTTTATTCTGGAGGAAACAATGGCGTTGATGTGGAACATTATAAAGTAATTGCTGGTGGTCATACTTGGCCTGGTTCAGCAT
>JBEDAD010000129.1:0-10596 GCA_041177985.1 Bacteroidota bacterium
ATTCGATGTATATTTGTAACCTCAAAAATAAACTTTAAGGATGAGCATTTTCTCAAAAAGACACATTGGACCAAGCGAAGCTGAAAAAGCGCAAATGTTGGAAAAAATCGGTAGCCATTCCGTAACTGAATTAATCGATAAAACTATTCCTGCACACATTCGACTGAATAGAGAATTAGATATTTCTGAGGCAATGAGCGAGCAGGAATATTTATCCTATGTTACAGAAATTGGAAACAAAAATAAAGTGTTCAAATCGTTTATTGGATTGGGATACAACGAAACAATTGTTCCTTCTGTAATTCTCAGAAATGTATTGGAAAATCCAGGATGGTATACTGCTTACACGCCTTACCAAGCTGAGATTTCTCAAGGACGATTGGAAGCATTGTTAAATTTCCAGACAATGGTTTTGGAATTGACAGGAATGGAAATCGCAAATGCATCTTTATTGGATGAAGCAACTTCGGCAGCGGAAGCAATGATTATGTTCTGGAATTCGCGTTCTCGAAACGATGTGAAGGAAGGAAAAAACAAATTCTTTATCGCAGAAACTGCTTTTTTGCAAACGATAGATGTTGTAGAAGGCCGGGCTAAAAATCTAGGAATTGAATTAATTGTTGGTAACCCGGAAACGTTTGAATTGGATACTACTTTCTTTGGAGCATTAGTGCAATATCCAGATGCAACAGGAACCATTATAGATGTTAAAGGTTTTATTACAAAAGCAAAAGCACAACAAATTCAAGTAGCAGTAGCAGCGGATATTCTTTCCTTGGTACTTTTATATTCTCCAGGTTCCTTAGGCGCAGATTGCGTTCTTGGTTCTTCCCAACGATTTGGAGTGCCAATGGGCGCTGGTGGGCCTCACGCCGCATTTTTTGCAGTTAGAGACGAATACAAACGAAATATTCCTGGACGTTTAATTGGCGTATCGAAAGATATGGATGATAATATGGCGCTTAGAATGGCGCTTCAAACGCGGGAACAACATATCAAACGCGACAAAGCAACATCTAATATTTGCACTGCTCAAGCGCTTTTAGCAGTAATGGCAAGTATGTATGCCGTTTACCACGGGCCTGCAGGAATGCGAGAAATCGCTTTGCATGTTCACTCCTTAGCTGCAAAAACAGCAGATGGATTAAAAGCAATGGGAATTGAAACTGGTTCAAAAAATTATTTCGATACGGTTTGGGTTAAAGGCATTCAATCCTCCGCGATTCAATCCGTTGCAGAAGAACATAAAATGAATTTCCATTACGTAAATGACCATGAATTAACGATCAGTTTTGGAGAGCCGCATACTACAAAAGATGTAGAAACTATTCTTTCGATTTTTGCAAAAATTCAAGCAAAATCAACGCCTACTGTGTCGACAGAATTGCACACGAATTTGGAAGGTGCTTTCTTACGTTCGGACAAGGTATTTACGCATGCAACCTTCAACAGTTATCATTCTGAATCCAAAATGATGCGTTACTTGAAGCGATTGGAAAATAAAGATATTTCTTTGGTTCACAGTATGATTCCACTTGGGTCATGCACTATGAAATTGAATGCGGCATCTGAATTAATGCCAATTACCAATCCGCAATTTGCAAATATTCACCCTTTCGCACCACTCAATCAAGTGGAAGGTTACCACGAAATGTTCCGTGAACTGGAAAAAGATTTATGTGAATGTACCGGTTTTGCAGCAATGTCTTTGCAGCCAAATTCTGGTGCACAAGGAGAATACGCAGGATTAATGGTCATCAAAGCATACCACGAATCCCGTCAGGATTTCCAGCGAAAAATTATGATAATTCCTTCTTCCGCACACGGAACAAACCCTGCATCTGCTGTCATGGCCGGTTTTGAAGTGGTTGTAACCGGTTGCGATGAAAACGGAAATATTGATATTGATGAATTGCGCAATGTAGCGACAGAATTCAAGGATTCTTTGGCTGGTTTGATGGTAACGTATCCTTCAACACATGGTGTTTACGAAGAAGGAATTCGTGAAATAACTTCTATTATCCATGATAATGGCGGACAAGTATATATGGATGGTGCAAACATGAACGCACAAGTTGGACTTACAAATCCAGGAAATATTGGTGCCGATGTTTGTCACTTAAACTTGCACAAAACATTTGCAATTCCCCACGGTGGTGGTGGTCCAGGAATGGGCCCTATCGGTGTTGCTGCGCATTTGGCTCCTTTCTTGCCAGGAAGTAAATTAATTAAAGCTGGCGGAGATCAGGCAATTCATTCTATTTCCGGAGCGCCGTATGGTAGCGCACTGATTTTGTTAATTTCGTTTGGCTACATTAAAATGCTGGGCGCTGTGGGCTTGCGAGAATCCACTGAAATTGCAATTTTAAATGCAAACTATATCGCTGCCGAATTAAAAGGAGATTACGACATTCTTTACACGGGTAAAAACGGTACAGTTGCGCATGAATTGATTTTGGATTGTCGTGAAATCAAGAAAACATCGGATGTTGAAGTTGCAGATATCGCGAAACGTTTGATCGATTATGGTTTCCACGCGCCAACGGTATCTTTCCCAGTTGCTGGAACGTTAATGATTGAGCCAACGGAGTCGGAAGACAAAGAAGAATTGGATCGTTTCATAATTGCCATGAAATCTATTCGTAAAGAAATTGCGCAAATAGAAAATGGCCATGCTGATAAAGAAAACAATCTGATAAAAAATGCACCGCATACAGCAGACTGTATCATAAATAGAGACTGGAATTATCCTTATTCTCCAAAAGAAGCTGCGTATCCAGTGGAATACTTGAAAGACTTTAAGTACTGGGTTCCTGTGCGACGCGTAGACAACGCTTATGGGGATAGAAATTTAGTTTGTTCTTGTCCAAGTGTAGAAAGTTACAAAACGATAGAAGCTTAAGGAAAACTTAAATAGTATAGTAAATCCCCGCCATTTGGTGGGGATTTTTTGTTATAATTTGAAATCCTAGATTCAAGTGTAAAGGAAAGGTTCTTATTATAGCTTTTTACAATTTAGATTTTATAGCAATTACTTTTTCCAAAGACGAAATAGACATCCATTATTTACCAAGTTCAATTAAATATAGTTACATTGCGCCTAACTATTTTTAAAATTACTTATGAAAAAATACCTACCAATCATTTTCATTTTGTTATTCACACATTTAAATGCTCAAATTTACTCGCGTGATTATAATTGGTATACCCCATTTGAAAATAGTTCTGATAGTCTGAATATTGCACATGATCCAATTCATAATAGAATTTTCATGAGTGGAATGGGTAGTCAAATTCAACAAAAATGGCCATCATTTACACACTTGGACTTAACTACATTTTCAACTGTAGGAAACAGACTAGAGATTAACGGAGAAATTGTTACAGCAATTCCAGATGGGGAAGGTGGATATTATATTGCAGGAAAATTTACGAAAATTAATGGTCAACAACGAACCTATTTAGCTCAAATAGATGCAAACAATGAATTGACAAGTTTTAATCCTACTATTACATATTTCTTTCCGCCAAATGCGTCAATAAATACACTTAAAATTGCAAATAACATATTGTTTATTGGCGGAGGCATTTCAACAGTTAATGGCCAATCGAGATTAAATGTAGCTGCTTTTGATATTTTAACTGGAAATCTAACTAGCTGGGCTCCAAATCCGAATGGTGTAATAAAGGCTATTGAGTTTATAGATAATAAAATTATTCTAGGTGGTAGTTTTACAATGACTTCTGGAGTTAATAGAAATAATATTGCATCGTATGATTTAAATTTAAATTTAACAAGTTGGAATCCAAGCCCTAACGGAGCTGTTACACTTGTAAAAAAAGGTGGAGGAAATATTTATATATCGGGATATTTCACAACTTTTGATTTGCAACCAAGAGTCAGACTCGCCGAAATTGACACGAGTACAATGTTACTTACTTCTTTTGATGTTGCCATAAATAGTGGGTATATCAACGTCCTTTTGGTTGATCAAAATCAATTATACATTGCTGGAAATATGACTAATGTTGATGGTGTTTCCACTCAAAATTTCGCTGCAATTGATTTGCTTACACAGTCAATAAATCCCAATTTAATCCAAACAAATGGAATGATTAATTCTTTAGTATGGAATGATGGCAATCTTCTTTTGGGAGGTGAATTCACCGTTGTAAACAACGAATCGAAAAAATATTTTGTCGAATTTAATCCTATAACGGGAGTAACCAATGGTCATCAATTGTCTTTGAATAATACTATCCAAACTATTTCACGATATGGGACAGGTATAATTTTATCAGGTACATTCGATGTATTAAAATTATTTCCATCAAACCATATTAATTGTTTTAATGCTCATACAGGAGAGATTGTCAATTCTCCAATTCAAAGTAATGGACCTATTCATGAAATGTCGATTGATGGAAGATATTTGAGTATACTTGGAGACTTCACACAAGTCAATGGATTACCCAGAAATAAAGTTGCAATATTTGATTTATTTGGTGACAGTTTATTGCAATTTAATTTAAACGAAAATATAACTATTGATTTAGAAAGTTGCTCAATACAAATAAGTGAAGAAGAACTTTACTTGGAAACAAGCATTTATGGCAGTGATGAAATTATTGCGATACCGATTTTTAATGGAGATAGTTTAAGAATTGTAGCAAATGCTTCTTTTGATCCTAATGCAAATTTTGGAGGAATTTATAATTTTAATATAAAGGATAGCCTTTTACTACTTACCGGTATATTTAATTCTGTTAACGGGGAAACCAGAGCTTCTTTTGCTATAGTCAATAAAAATTCAGGTATTGTGCATCCACTTGATTTAGGATTGACATACCAACCATATCTAGTAGTTTCAACTCATGATGCTATAATTAAGGGTAATACACTTTATCTTGCTGGTCAATTTGATTTCTCTAATAATCTACCAATGGAGGGAGTTATTTCCGTAGATATTAATTCAGGCATCCTTTCTCAAATAGCACCTAATTATGGAAATTTTATTGGCCTCGATCTTGATTTAAAACACGACATTTTACGAATAGCATCTGAACCTCAATACTTTGAGTATGACTTGAACACAAATGCCGTGTATGACACTCTAATTATAAACAATGATCATGTTGTAACTATCCATCATTTTGGAGATAAATTATTTGCATATGATGAACTAGATTTTACCGTTTACAATGCCTGCGATAATATTTCTGTTTTATCTGTTAATGTTCCATGTTCATATACTTGGCAAGGAACGACATATATTCAATCCGGATTTTATGCACATGAAATTAATAACCCTTTGGGATGTGATTCAACAGCCTATTTAAATTTGACTATTTTAAACTCCGAGAGTTATAATCCAGTTCATTATTGTGGCAGTCAATTTACGTCAAATAATGGTTCTATTTATTCTCAATCTGGACTTTACAACGAGATTTACACGAATATTTATGGTTGTGATTCTATTGCTAGAATAAATTTACACATTTACCCAACTTATGATACAACAATAAGTATTTTAAATGGCAGTAGCTCCTATTTTTGGGCAGATGCAAACGAAACTTTAACTTCTACTGGAGTGTACCAACATGTTTTCCAGTCAATAAATGGTTGTGATTCTGTAATAAATTTAGATTTGAATTTGATTCTCCCAATAAATTATACAACCAGCAATCCAACTGAATTAGCAAATGGAAATATGAAGGGTCTATTTATTGATTCCATTAACCAAGTTGTATTAGTTGGAGGATCATTTAGCGGATTCCATCAAAAAGGAGTGTTAATACAAAAATTACCAAATTCAGAAAATCCTGAGGTTCTATGGAGTATTGATAGTGTATTTAGTTCAAATGGTTATGGAGGTATTGAACGAATTTTGAGTGATGAAAATGGCGGTGCCTATGTTATAGGAGGATTCACTCAAATAGGTGATAGCTTAAGGAGTAATATTTGTCACGTAGATTCAAATTTTAAGGTTACAGCTTGGAATCCAAACTTAACCGGTTTAAATCTTTTTTTAGCTGCTGCTAATGCAGATTATTTATTCTTATTGTCACCAAATTTCCCAAATGATAGTATTGTTAAAGTAAATCGATTGACGGGCAATGTAGAATCTTTAAATCTTTCTATTTCAAATACGGACAATTTGTACCAAATTGTTGCAACTAATGACCATGTTTTTTTGGTTGGCAAATTTGTATCAAATGGTACTTATGGAATAATAAATTATAACTTGAACACAAATACATTTCAAAAAATTTCAATTAATTCCAATAGTTACGTTTCAAAAATACATATAGATGCCAATAAAATTTATGCTATTGGTGGATTTACGCAAATTGCAGGAAATAGTAGAAATAAGCTTGCAAGACTCAGTTTTAATTCGGGTAATCTTTCAATTGACGGATGGAATCCCAATCAAAATGGATCCTACATGTCTGATGTTGCAACCACACCTTCAAAAGTAATTGTGACAGGTAGTTTCACCACAATTGGAGGACAAAGTAGAAATGGAACAGCAAGCTTGAATAAAAATAACAGTAACGCTAGTAGTTTTAATCCTGGCATTAATTTGGGCACAATTCATTTGTTCCAAGATAAAATTGGATTTTATTTTGACAACACCAATGTTATTATAGGGTCAGGAACCAGGGATTACTTCGCTGCATTTGATACAGCAACAATGATTTTAACAAATTTCGATCTTCATCTTAAATCGTTCCCACAATCCCCTTTTGATGTTATTAATAACGAATTAGTTGCATTTAACTTTGATTATGTTGGCTTTAAAAATTGTCAATCACTTGCCTATTACGATCTGAATACTGATCAAAGAATTACAGGCCCTATTGAGTTTAATTATCCATATACACAAATTCAAAAAATTCAAAAAGTTGGAAACACTTTTTATTTTTATGGAAATTTTTATGATTCAATTGCAGGTGGAAATGTGGTTGTAATATCTTACGATGGTCTCACCGGCAATCAAGTTGCAATGTCCGATCCAATCTATAGCTGTAGCGCAATGCTAAACCATAAGGATGGGTATCTATACTTTGCAAATGCAGTCGTTTATTCTGGAAACCTTTTACCATCACTCTCTCGATTATTGGTATCATCAAACACTTTTGACAACAGCTTTAATCTCAATATAATAACTAGTAATTATTCCGGAACAACCGCGATTAACGATATTGAATTTCAAGGAAATGATATGTATATATCGGGAGGTTTTACACATATACAAGGTCTTGAACGACATGGAATAGCCAAACTGAATTCAAATACTTTTCAGGTTGATAATTTTAATCCAAATTTTCAAATTAACACCAATATTGAAGACATACAATTAATACACGATGATCTATACATTAGTGGCTATTTTGATACATCAAATGCAAATCAAATAACTCATATTGGAAGAATTAATATTTCCCTTTCCCAAAATATGCCGTGGGTAGAAATAAACAATTCATCAACTGCTAAATATGTTTATAAAAATAATTTTATTTACATGTATAGTAATTTCTTACAAGTTAACGCATATAACAGAAAGTTTTTTACGGTTTTTCCTGAAAACTCGTTTTACCCTCTTGAAATTCAATACGATGAAGATTTGAACCCAAATGCTTTTATAAATGAAACGGTTGATTTAGATGTGTTGGATAACGATATATTTGGAATTTTTAGTGGCTTAGAGCTTGATGAATATAGAGTCTTTAGAGTTTGCAGGGAAGACTCCACTTCTATCATTGACAATGCTACAACAACTCCTTTTGTTTGGTTTGGTGATTCTTTAACACAAACTGGGGTTTATTATCATAATGTTGTTGTTCCGAGTTTCTGTGATTCATTATATATTTTAAACTACAATGTTGTTCCGGAAACGACTTATGATACTGTTGTAATTGCTTCGTGTAGTTCATACACTTGGATAGATGGGAACACATATTCGACTTCATTAAATACCCCAACGTGGACACTCTTAAATTCATTAGGCGGTGATTCTATCGTCACTTTAAACTTAACAATTTTGCAACCGACTTACGGAATTGATGCGCTAACCGTTTGCGATTCTCTTGTTTGGCTAGATGGTATTACCTATTATTCAAACAACACCACTGCAACGCATAATATTCCAAACGCTGCTGGTTGTGATTCTATTATCACATTGAACTTAACAATACTACAGCCAACATATGGAATTGATACACAAACTGCCTGCGATTCTCTTACCTGGCTAGATGGAATTACCTACTATTCAAACAATGCTGCAGCAACGCATATAATTCCAAGCAGCGCTGGTTGTGATTCTATTATCACTTTAAACTTAACAATATTACAACCGACTTACGGAACTGTCGTGCAAAATGTTTGTGATTCACTTACGTGGATAGATGGAATTACCTATTATTCAAATAATACAACCGCAACCCATATAATTCCAAACGTTGCAGGTTGTGATTCAATCATCACATTAAATCTAACAATCATTCCTGCTCAACCTTTAATTCTCGAGAATAGTTTTTCATTGCCTTCGGATGCGAATAACTGTATTGGACAAGCAGCAATAACTGTATCAGGTAATGCAGATTTTGAATTAAATGTTGATAATGGATTGCAAATTGTCATTACCTCAGGCTATTCAGTTCTGGATAATCTTTGTCCTGGTGTGCACGATTTAAAAATCACGGACAATTGTGGAGATACACTTCACGCAACTCTTTTAATCCCTGTTGACTCAAATTATGTCTATAATAATCCCTATTTAGACTCAATGGCTGTAGATTCCTTAGGTGCCACAGTTTCAAATTGTACGATTTATTATAACTCCATTGATACAGCCTATATCGATTCGATTTGGTCGGTTGGAAATATTGTAAATGTAATTTGGAATATCGTTGACGCAAATGGCTCAAATTACGATACATCAAGCTATGTATTGAATAATGGAAATGGTGTTTATTTGTTGCAGCTGAGTGTTTTCTGTCCAAATAAAGCTTTTGGTGATTACTTTGCCGTTTCACAAGCAATTTACTTTGAAAATGGCAGTGTATTTATCACTGGAATTGATGAAAAGGATCTACATCCTATCTCTATTCATCCAAATCCAACGTATGATTATATTTCAATTACTAGTGCCAACGATGACATTAAATGCATTATCATTTATGATTTATATGGGAAAGAACTCCAGAATGAAGTTCAAAACGGTAATGCCTATTTAATTAATTTGAATGATAAACCAACAGGAATTTACCTGTTTAACATCATAACAACCAAAGGTGAAGTGACCAAAAGAGTTGTGAAACAATAATCGTAAATCCCTGCCATTTGGTGGGTATTTTTTTATGTTGCCCAACTAGATTACAAAAATTTTCGTCTTACTAGAAGTCTGTAAATAAAAATCGTATGAAAATAGTACTACACTCTCTTTTTGTTATTTCAATTGCTTTGTTGGCAAATACAAAATCCTTTGCGCAGGGATTCACCTTAACTGGTCTAACGACAAATACACCAACCATTCAAAATTGTGATCCTTTTATTAACATTAATATAAGCGCAATCAATTTCTCAAATTCAAATGCCGATTTTAATCTTGCGCTTTTAGGAACCAATTTCACATCGAGCCAATTAGTTATTAGTGTGAATTGGGGCGATGGCGTAACGACTACTCACTCTGGCAGCACAAATACAGTTGGTTCGCCGATTTCATGGAACCCACCCATTCAACATTTTTATGCAACTGCCGGAATGCATCAAATTAGCATCACCGCTTATAATCCGCAAAATGGATCATCGGCACTTTTGAATCTCTACTTCATGCAAACAATCTGTTACGATCTTGATGCTTTTATCTTTCTCGACTGCAATAACGACGGAAACTATGAATCTACCAGCCTTAGCAATGTGCCGGTAACATTTAGCGGACCTAATGCCTTTTCTACGCAAGTAAACTCAACCAATGGATACGCCTCTGCTGCAGGAACTGCAAGTGGAAATTATACCGCTTCCATTGATCCAACTTGGCTTTCAAGTAACGGCTATGTGCTATCTTCCAACAGTTCAACGCTGATGAATTTAAATTCTACAACAGCTAACATTTCCGATACCGCGATTTTAATTTTAAACTGCACAACCAACACGAACAATCTTTGTCTTTCGGGAATCGTTTTCTGCGATTCCGATGGAAACGGGATTTTAAACGCTAGTGAAAATGGGATTGCAAACTCGCCTGTTCAAATTAGCCACAACGGCATCAATTACCAAGTTTATACCAATAGCAATGGACAATATTCCTTAAATTATGCTGGAAATGTTGGCGCACCAACTGTTGTATCGCTAAATTCACTTTGGTTAACTCAAAACAACTACACTGCTATGAGTCCAATTAATTCCGTAACAGCTACAAGTTGCACCAACCCCATTCCGTTCAATATGGCAATCGTTTGTGGTTCGGGGAATAATCCGTCGCTGTGCGCTGCAGCTTTGGTTTTCTGCGACGCAAATGGGAATGGCGCATTTGACACCAATGAATTACCATTAATTGGCGCTCCGATAAACTTTATTGGAACAAACCAAAC
>JBEDAD010000130.1:0-2532 GCA_041177985.1 Bacteroidota bacterium
TCAGCTGTTTTTGAATAATCATTCGTCGAACCAATTGTGCGTGAATCGTACAAATTTATTGGAGAAGTTTCCCAGATATCCAAAGCCTTACCTTCTGCAAATCCTTCTTTAATGTCCAACAAAACAATTTCATTGGCAATTTCTCTTTGAGCTAAAACATCCGCACATGTTGCACCAACATTTCCAGCGCCTACTACTGTTACTTTCATTGTTTATTTATTTTAGATTGAATTCAACATTTATGGCGGCAAATTTAATACTAATTGAAGAATATTTCAGTTAATTTGTGTGTAAAATGAGTAGATTGTCGATAAATACTTTTTAGAGGCAACCCATAAGTGACCGTTTCGTCTAACGAATGTTAAGAATGTGGAGAACAAGGAGAAATTAGAGAAAATTATTGAAGGATGCTTGCGAAACAATCGAAGGTCGCAAGAGGAATTGTTTAAACTTTTCTATGGAAAAATGTTACCCGTTTGCCTGCGTTACATTCCAGATCGCGATAGCGCTCAAGAAGCTTTACAAGAAGGATTTATAAAAGTTTTTGAGAAGTTAGGCGGTTTTGATTACAAAGGCTCTTTTGAAGGTTGGATAAGGCGTATTATTGCAAATACAGCGATTGACGCAATAAGAAAATCAAAAAAAGATCCATTTTTAACGGACAACGACAACGATTTCAAACTTGGAGCTTCGGATCCAATGGTGGAAAAGGAGGAAATTGAACACATGGATTTGAAAGCAGAAATTGCAATGGAGGCGATTCAAAAGTTATCACCGGGCTACAGAGCAGTTTTCAATTTATTTGTTTTAGAGGAATATTCTCACAAAGAAATTGCAGAAGAACTTGGTATAAGTGAGGGAACTTCTAAATCCAATTTAGCAAAAGCAAAGATAAATTTGCAAAAAATATTAAATGCGAAATTTTTGAGTCTTAAATAGAATGAAAGAAAATTTAGAACATAATATACGAGAAAGTTTAAAAAACTTCGAAGCGCCATACGATGCAAAAGCATGGGAGGCAACCCGAAAAAAACTGGATCAACGTTTACCTGTTTCCAAATCAAACTGGAAATGGTATACCGGCGGAGCAGCAGTAATTGCTGTTTTACTTGGTGCGATTTATTTGAAAAATGCCGATTCTTTGCAATCCAAGAATAAGGCGCTAAACGCAACTTATTCTAAAGAAAAAGTTGAGGAAACGCCAACTATCGTTAAAAATAAAAGTGCAGAATCCTCTGAAATAAAAGATGAAACTGCTGAGCAAAGTAAAGTTAGCGATAGCAATAACGAATATTCTGAAAAGAAATCTAGCAATTCTAACGGCGTATTTTCATCTCATCAAGAATCAAATACACCAACAGAAAACGAAAGTAATTCTCAAACTCCTTCTTCGAATTCCTCCCCACTCTTTTCAACTGTCTTTGAAAATAATGCAACAGATACGAAAGCAATGGAAGAGTTTAAATTACCAATCATCGGTAACACCTGTGTTGGTGAAAAGATTTCCATAACAAATGAAAACGCTGAAAGTATTGTCTTGAAAATTCCAAATGGCGAGAAAATCACGATTAAATCTAAAAAATCGTTGGATTTCACACCCGCTTTGGAAGGCAAACATTTCCTAGGGTATTTATCCAATGGTGAATTCATTCTTAAAGAATCCTTTACAGCGTTGACGGCACCTAAAGTAGATTTCACCATAGATGAGCAAAATAAATACGAGAATGGAATTCCATCTATTGACTTGAAAACAACAGCAACTGGCGTTTCCTATTCTTGGAATTTTGAGAAACAAAACGGAACACTTTCAGGAAAAGAAGTTAGTGTGCACTATTTCACTAAAGGTAATTATACTGTTTCCCTAACGATCCAAGGGTCAAACGGCTGTAAAGCAAGTGAATCAAAAAATATTCAAGTTGACGAAGATTATAATTTACTAGCTGTTAATGCCTTCGATCCAGCATCCAGTGATAGCCGAAAGAACACGTTTATTCCGTTTGCATTGACGCAAAGATCGGTTGACTTTCGTTTAATTATAATTGATCCAAAAGATGGCGGTTTAATATATGAAACAAGCGATGCAACAAAGCCATGGACAGGAATTGATCGCAGAAACGGACAAATGGTAGAAACCAACAAATCCTTTATTTGGAAAGTTACACTAAGTAATCCTCTTAAGGGAGAATCTCCAGAATACAAAGGGATTATTGTCCGTCTTTAAAGAAAATTTGTAAAAATGATAATTGAGAAAGAGGTTTACGCCTCTTTTTTTTTTGAATTAATCCAAGGAGATTTCAGGAAATTCAGCACGCAACTGTTTTCTTTTTTCAGCTGTTTTCAATTGGTGCTGTATAAATTCTTTACTATTGGGGAACAAAGAGCGATGTGCTTCCGAAAGTCGTAGTTTTTCTACTTCTTGGGTCAATAGAATCGTTTCGGGAGAAAAATAAACAGCTGAAAAGCGCTTCCACACATAATGAATTGCCTCATCCGTTGGATGGATTCGATCCGATTTAAAAAATCGATAGTCGC
>JBEDAD010000131.1:0-5972 GCA_041177985.1 Bacteroidota bacterium
AGCAGCGAAAATCGGAAAGGTGCGTGTTCCAGTTTATACGATCCAGCCAGTTGAAATTCTGCCGGCAAAGGTGAACGGTTTTTAGCGTAATATGCGTCGAATTGAACACCTGCATTTTTCACTAAAGCAGTGACGAGAAGATTCTCTTTAGCATTGGTATATGTTCCAGCAAGATCAATAGATGCCCCAAATGCGTTGTAACTTTCCAATTGGGAATAAAGAAAATTTACATTTCCGCCAACTGAAATTCGCGGATTTAGCTGCTTGCCATATCCTGCGCCGATAATACATTCAAAAGGTGAAAAAGTTCCGATTTCCGTTCCGTTGATGTCGGTTCGTTGAAAATTCCCATAATTAACGTAGCGTATAGAAGTTCCTAAAAAGCCATTTTTCAAATTCCGACCATACGCAACTTGTCCATAATTAATTCCTCCTGCTAAAAATGCTTGGTTTACACTAAGTAAAGTGTGCATTTTTTCATTGTATAACGATGGATTTGCAATTCCCAAATTAATATCTTGGTCTTTTATGGAAATAAAATCATTTGCCAAACCTGCTGAACGCGCATTATAAGTAAGATCTAGAAGTGCAAAAGAACTTGTTCCGCCGGTTTGGGAAAAACCAATTCCGCTGATTGTCAGTAAAACTAAAAAACAAAATATTTTCATACGCGAAGATTAACGCAAAGAAAATGGAAAAATTTTAAATGGAGGAATTAAATGTTCGTTTTTAATCTTTTTCGGATGCTGAATAGTGTTTTTTCGTGTTTTATTCTCACACCCGTTTTCCAATTTCTATTGCTTCCAAATCGTGGATGCGATCACCGGTTATCGAAAAGCGCAAAATTGTTTTTACAGCATGAAAACCTTTGAAACCGCAGGCGCCAGGATTCATCCATAGCATATTAAAGGTTGGATCCATTTTTACCAATAAAATATGTGAATGGCCACAAATAAATAATTTCGGTGCTTTTTTTTGTAATTCGGGTAAGGCATTTGTGCTGTATTTCCCAGGCTTTCCACCAATATGGGTAATCAAAACATCGACAGCTTCGCAGGTAAATCGGTTAAATTCCGGCCATTCTCTTCGAATAGCGTAGTCGTCGATATTACCATAAACACCTCTTACAGGTTTGAATTTTCGCAATTCGTCAATTACTTCTATCGTTCCAACATCTCCCGCGTGCCAAATTTCATCTACATCGCTGAAATAGGTGTAGATTTTTGGATCGATGAATCCATGTGTGTCTGACATCAAGCCAATTTTTTTCATGAAACAAAAGTACAAAATTCCAATTATCCGTTTCTATTGCAATTCCTCCTTACAATTTAGTAAATTTGCTCAAACATGGATAAGCAACGGGTACAGAATTGGTTGGAAAAACGCAAAAAACGCCGCAAAGATCGTTCTGTTGCTGCTTTATTCACGGAATTAACTGCTGGAAACAGGGAAACGTTAAGCACCTGTATTACACTGGTAGAGAGCACTTTGCCGGAAGATAAGAGAATGGCTAACGAGCTTATTCAAAGGTGTTTACCTTTTGCTGGTAATGCAATTCGAATTGGAATCACCGGAGTACCTGGAGTTGGGAAAAGTACATTTATTGAAGCTTTTGGTAAAGTTTTGGTGAACAAAGGAATGAAAGTAGCCATTCTCACCATCGATCCTTCTAGTGCTTCTAGTGGCGGAAGTATTTTGGGCGATAAAACCCGAATGGAGGAATTATCTGTATCAGAATCCGTTTTTATTCGTCCATCCGCAGCGGGAACAACCTTAGGCGGTGTGGCACGGAAAACGCGGGAAAGCATTTTTATCTGCGAGGCAGCTGGTTTTGACATCGTTTTGATAGAAACAGTTGGCGTTGGTCAATCCGAAACAATGGTGCATTCCATGGTGGATTTCTTTTTGTTGTTGATGCTGGCTGGCGCTGGTGATGAACTCCAAGGAATTAAACGGGGTATAATGGAAATGGCGGATGCGCTTGTCATCACAAAAGCAGATGGTGATAATTTACAGAAAGCGCAACTTGCAAGCCAACAATATGCAAATGCTCTGCATCTTTTTCCACCTAAACCAAGCGATTGGGTTGCGCCATCTTTTACGTGCAGCGCTCTGAATAATGACAATATTGAAACGGTTTGGAACACGATTGATTCCTTTGCGAACAAAACAAAAATCAATGGTTGGTTTGCAAAACACCGAAAAATTCAAGATACATATTGGCTCACAGAAACACTAAAAGAATTGATTTTAAATGCGTTTTTCACGGATGAGGAAATGTTGCAGAATTTGAAGGGAATGGAAGCTAAGGTCGCAGATGGTGAACTTTCATCCTTTTTGGCAGCGGATCATTTATACGCTGTTTTTGAAGAAAAATTAAAGAAAAACGCTTGAAACAAATCCATTCGATGCATAAATAAACATTAAATTAGGCGGAAAATTTTATTATTATTTTCTCTTTACCACAAATTAGCACCTTACGCGTTATGAAACAAGAATTTAAAATTGAAGGCGATTATATAGAATTAATTCAATTACTGAAAGCAATTGGGGTAGCGCAAACTGGCGGACATGCCAAACATATTGTGGACAATGAAGAAATTATTCGCAATGGCGAAGTAGAAACCCGAAAGCGAGCAAAGCTTGTTCCAGGAGATATCATTGAGTTGGATGATTTGAGAATTATTCTTGTCTAAAAAAATAGATTAGAACATTTCCTGAAACTCTTTTTTTAAATAATCTACCGTTATTTCCGTTGGCAATGTTCCAACTTCGGCAACGATTTCAAATATTTTCCCGGAAAGTTCCAACCCCATAGCGGATTCTTGCATTTGAGATCCAGCCAGATTTAAGATTCGAATCGTTTCTTCTTTTGCATTTTTAACCATTTTCCAACCGTGTGGAGAAACATATAATTGCTGCGCGACATTATGGTCGTATTCTTCACGGATTGCTTTTAAAAATTCAGCTTGTAATGCTTTTGCAGGTAATCCGGGATTGTGCAATCGCATCACCAAACTATTCGGATGAATGCGCTCCATAAATAAAATTGCACGCTGGTAGGCTTCTACTCGGTTTGGTAAAAAATACACCTGGCGTTGTTTTTTCAATTCAATCTGCATCGAACGGATTTCCTTTGCAGTTTCTTTTCTCAAAAAGAAAATAGTGGTCAACAAAACGCCTCCAGCTGGAAAAATAATTAGCGCAATCTGTAAAATAACATCCATGATCGTGATTTTTACACAAAGATAAAATTCCATTTGACAACAGAAAGCACATCTCGACCTTAAAAAGTGGTGTTTAGTTTAGATTTTTTATTTCGCTCTTAACAAAAAATAGTAATTTCAGCCTTCAAACCAACGTATGAGTACACCATTAATTATTTCTGTATTGGTCGCTTATTTTAGCGTATTGATCTTCATCTCCTATCTGACCTCGAGAAATGCGGATTCTACAACTTTTTTTACGGGAAATAAACAAAGTCCGTGGTATCTTGTAGCATTTGGAATGATTGGCGCATCGCTTTCCGGTGTTACTTTTATTTCTGTTCCGGGGAAAGTTTTCTCAGAAGGAATGGCCTATTACCAGATTGTTTTGGGTTATGTTTTGGGTTACGTTGTAATCGCACAAATTCTAATGCCGCTCTACTACCGATTAAATGTTACATCGATTTATGAATACCTTTCCAAAAGATTCGGAATTGTCAGTTACAAAACGGGTGCAAGTTTTTTCATTTTGTCGCGCACTTTGGGTTCTGCAACACGTTTGTATCTCGCGACGATTGTTTTACAGTTGTTTTTATTTCAGGATCTTGGCGTTCCATATTGGTTGACGGCCGTAATTACGGTTGCACTAATCTGGGTATATACGTTTAAAGGTGGGATCAAAACAATCGTCTACACGGATACTTTTCAAACGTTTTTTTTAATTAGCGCAGTTGTTATTTGCACTATAATCATTTCTCAAGCTTTGCATGTCGATATCTTCGGATTATTTGATAAAATAAGTGCAACTTCTGCCGCAAATGGCGAATCCATGTCTAAAATTTTCTATTTCGATGATCCTTTGGCAAAAACCTATTTCCCAAAACAATTTTTTGGTGGAATGTTCCTTGCGATAGCAATGACAGGGCTAGATCAGGATTTGATGCAAAAGAATTTAACGTGCAGAACAATCAAAGATGCGCAAAAAAACATGTATTCCTTTACAGCGGTTCTGGTTGTCACAAACTTCCTTTTTCTGCTTTTAGGGGGCGCATTATTTGTATATGCAGCATCCAAAGGGGTTGCGTTGCCAATAGCCGGAGATAAAGTTATAACGGATCACGTTTTTCCAACTTTAGCCTTGAATAATTTCGGGACAATTGCCGGAATATTTTTTCTTTTGGGAATAACAGCGTCCTCGTATGCTTCCGCAGATAGTGCTTTGGCAGCTTTAACAACTGGTTTTTGTATCGACTTCCTGAATTTTAATAAACGCGAGGAAAAACAAAAACAACACTTAAAATTAATCGTGCATATTGGTTTTTCCGTTTTGTTTTTACTGATTATTCTCGGAACAAAATCGTATGTCGACTCCAATCCAGATACCGATTTGATTGGATTGATTTTAACAATTGCTGGCTATACGTATGGGCCGCTTCTCGGATTGTTTTCTTTTGGAATATTTACAAAAAGAAAATTGATGGAAATCGGTGTTCCACTTGTCTGTATTGCCGTTCCACTGGTTTGTTATTGGTTAGATAAAAATTCCACTGAATTATTTAATGGCTATAATTTTGGCTACGAACTGTTAATCGTGAATGGACTATTAACCTTCCTAGGTTTATGGATTATTTCAAAAAAAGCAATCCAAGAATAAAAACACAACCTGAAATTAAATTGGTAAAAGAATAAACGCATGAAAATACTTCTCGATGATAACGGCTTACATACGCGATTTGCACCTTTAACACTTACGCGACCAGTTGGAAATATTCGCCTTGGTTTATTTACCAATGAAGAACGGTGGAAAATTGGGTTTCCAGATGCTGAAATTTTTTACAACACCGAAAAGTACCTCACCGGAAAATTTCCTTCAACAGAACATGCGGATTTCGTTGTTAATGCGGCACTTCTGCCAAATGACCAAATTCTAGTTGCTGTTCAAAATCTTTCTGAGGATGAGCAATTATGGATGGGTGAACATTGGGTTGCAAAAAAAGGAACTGGAACAATTAAAGTAGAATATGTAGGCGAAACTCCTGTAATATTGGAAGAGCGCTGGGATGTTTTCAATAAGAATGAAGCTGCAATTTTAAGTGATTTTTATTTGTCTACAGCCGGACGCATTTCAGAGAAATTGTCTTCTTCAAATACCGTGATCGGGAATCCTAATTTAATCTTTCTGGAAAAAGGTGCACGCGTTGAAGCTGCGATTTTAAATACATCGAACGGACCTATTTATGTGGGTGAAAATGCAGAAATTATGGAAGGATCTATTGTTCGGGGCGCTTTGGCGATGTGCGAATCTAGCGTATTAAAACTGGGAACGAAAGTCTATGGCGCAACCACCTTAGGCCCGCATTGTAAAGTTGGTGGAGAAGTAAATAATGTTGTTTTTCAAGCCTATTCTAACAAAGGGCACGATGGATTTCTTGGGAATTCAAGCATCGGAGAATGGTGCAATCTTGGAGCAGATACCAATGCTTCCAATTTGAAAAATAATTACGGAAATATCTCAACGTATTCTTACGAAGCAAAAAAGGAAATCGCTACGAACGAACAGTTTATGGGGCTTTTTATGGGGGATCATTCGAAATGTGGCATCAATACAATGTTCAATACGGCGACTGTTATTGGTGTTTCTTCCAATATTTATGGCGCTGGATTTCCTCCAAAATACATTCCTTCTTTTTGCTGGGGCGGGGCGGAGGAAATGGTTCCTTTTCGATTTGAAAAAGCAATCGAATACGCAAATAATATGATGGGTCG
>JBEDAD010000132.1:0-14006 GCA_041177985.1 Bacteroidota bacterium
TAATAGTAGTTACCTTTTCCAATTCCTCTGCTTCACTCTGTGTTTTAGAAATCTGTTGTACGTTGAAATAGTAAGCGGTAATTTCATTTTCATATTCTTTTAAAATCCGATATTCATGCAGCACTGAAGCGTTTATTTTTTCGATGGATAGAAAGAATTTAGCAACTTTAACAGAGGCTTCGGCAAAGACAAATGCTTCTTTCTTTAAGGATTCAATGGAAGAAACGATTTCATCTGAATGGGTGTTTTTCAAATAGGTAGTGTGTGATTTTATTGCCCCATTTGTCGTTTTCTCTAAAAATTTTGTGAAAAGATTCAAAAATGGAAAGGCAACAATTATTCCGGTCAAATTGAAGCTGGTATGTAAAAAGACCAAAATAAAAATATCTTCTTTGATTTGAAAAACATGTTGTGCAAAGTAAAGATGCAATGGTAGAAGGATAATTGCTAAAAAAGATTGGAATAGGTTAAAATACACATGTGCAAAACCAGTTTTTTTCTTCATTGGATTTGCACGAATTGTCCCAGTTAATGCGGTTACTGTAGTCCCTAATTCGGAACCAATCACTAAAAACGCAGCTTGTTCCAAGTTTATCAATCCAGCCGCAAGGGAAGAAAGATAAATGGCAACACTCGCGGAACTGGATTGTATCAATGCTGTCAAGACAATACCCGCAAATAGAAATAAAAATTCTGGTTTGTCTTGCAAGAAAGTAAAATCTACATTTTGGGCAACGGATCCAAAACTTTCTTTGATGTATCCTAAACCTATAAAAATAAAAGCAAAACCCATTAAAAGCTTGCTGAAAAATGAAAGTTTTGGGTTTTTTAAAAAAATGGTTCCCAATCCTCCAATTGCAAGAAATGGTAGGGAATATGTCTCGAAATTCAATTTGAAACCAATAAATGAAACCATCCAACCCGTAATTGTTGTTCCGAGATTTGCACCTAGAATTATTCCAATTCCACTTTTGAGTCCTATGATTCCTGCACTGGCAAAAGACATTACCAGTAAGGTAACCATCGTGCTGCTTTGAAGAATTGCGGTTGTGATAGTTCCGCTAATTATCGCTTTTAGTGGCGTGTTAGTTTGCTTGCGTAAAAATATCTTAAAAGAGCGCCCCGTCAACAAGCGAATCGATTCTTCCATTAAATACATTCCGAATAAGAAGAGTCCCAAGCCCGCTAGAAATGACCAAATCTGAACGGTTAGATCATTTTTCATTGCCTTTCTTTTTTAATTTTATTTCATTCCTACGCTTGATAAATTTTTCGGCTTCCACCAACCAGAAAACGGTACTTGAAACAAGAACAGTAAGTAGCAATTCAAAAGTGCTTAATGGATTAGTTTGGAATGTTCTGTTAAAAAATGGAATATAAATGATCAGTAATTGTAAAATCACGGCAATGGAAATTGCGACAACCATAGCTTTATTAGAGAAAAATCCGATTTTAAACGTGGATGCGTAACTTGATCGAATTGCCATAACATGCCAAATTTGACTAAAACAAAGCACGGAAAACACCATTGTTTGCCAATTTTGAATATTATGCGTTAGTGTCCAAACTTGCATTCCAAAGCTGAGAGTGCCAATTAAAAAACCTACCCATACCACATGAAACATCAAAGTGGCGTTTAAGATTTTTTGATCCGTTGGAATTGGCGGGCGGGACATTACTGTCGCTTCCGGTTTTTCAGCTGCCAGTGCTAAACCAGGTAAGCCGTCTGTAATTAAATTGATCCAAAGTATGTGAATTGCCAATAAAGGAAGCGGAAATCCAAATAGTGGAGCGAGAAAAATAACCCATATTTCACCAAAATTTCCAGCAAGGATATATTTAATAAATTTTGAAATATTATCCACTATTTTCCGACCTGTTTTGATGGCGTAAACAATAGAAGAAAAATTATCATCCAGTAAAATCATGTGCGCTGCTTCCTTGGAAACTTCTGTTCCATTTATTCCCATGGCGATTCCAATATCTGCAATCTTCAATGCCGGAGCATCGTTTACGCCATCTCCAGTCATGGCAACAAGTTGGTTTTTTGACTGAAGCGCTTTAACGATTATTAATTTTTGTTCTGGATTCATACGCGCATAAACGCGGACTTTTTCCACTATTTTCTCAAATTCTTTTTGCGGCATTTCCGCAAGTTCCGTTCCTGTTAAAACCAGATCATCTTCCTTATCGAGGATTTTAATTTGCTTTGCGATATATTTTGCGGTTAACAAGTGATCCCCAGTTACCATTACTGGAATAATACCAGCTTTTTTACATTCGTTAACGGCTTGTTTTGTAGATTTTCTTGGAGGATCCATAAGTCCTACCAAACCGATAAATGTAAGATCCATTTCCATTTCAGAGGCAATTAAATTCTCCGGACTAAAAGGTATTTTTTTTACGGCAAAAGCCAGTACGCGCATCCCTTTTTCAGCCATTTCATTTGATTTGTCAATAAATATAGAACGTGATTTTTTTTGTTCTTCGTTTAATTTATCAACAATTATCTCAACCGCTCCTTTGGTTATAACAAAAACACCAGTTTCATTTTCATGAAGTGTGGTCATTGTTTTGCGACTTGAATCAAAAGGAATTTCACCAATCCGCGGGTATTTTGCTGTTTCGGAATGTATAAGTTTGTTTTTTTTTACTGCAAATTCATACAATGCTATTTCGGTTGAATCTCCAATTTTATTTCCCTTTTGATCGAAAGAAATATTTGTATTCAATGCCATAGCTGTAATCAGCTCGATTTTATGCTGTAAAACCTCCATTTTAGATGGATCGATTGTATAAATTTCAACAACCGACATCTTGTTCTCTGTGAGCGTTCCTGTTTTATCGGAACATATAAATGTAACGGAACCTAGGGTTTCAACTGCTGGTAATTGTCGGATTAGAACATTTTTCTTGGCAAGATTTTTCGCCCCAAACGCCAGTGTAATTGTCACCAAAGCTGGCAGGGCTTCTGGAATCGCAGCAACAGAAAGTGAAATGGAAGTCAACAACATCGTAAGGAATTTTTCTCCGCGAAACCAGCCGAAAAGGAAAATGAAACTGCTTATTAGTAGAATGAGAACAGAAAGATTTTTACCAAAACGATTTAATTTTTTTTGAAGTGGGGAAGTTGTTTCCGTCGTATTTATTAAGCGTGCAATTTTTCCAATTTCTGTTTGCATTCCAGTCGCAACTACTAACGCCATTCCATTTCCATTTGTAACATGTGTCCCTTTGAATCCCATATTTATCTGATCGCCCAAAGCATAAAAATCAGCGACTAATTTCTCTGTTTTTTTTTCAATGTGTTCGGATTCACCTGTTAATGCTGACTCATCTACTTTTAATTGATTCACTTGAAAAAATCGCACGTCAGCTGGAATAGTATTTCCTGCTTCTAGTTTTATTATGTCACCGGGTACTAATTCAGTAGCTAGAATCTCATGGATTGAGCCATTTCTAAGCACTCGGGCAGAATTCTCTGCGATTTTTTTTAATTCAGATACAACTTTATCTGCTCGATAATGCTGTATAAAACCGATGAAAGCGTTTAATATAACGATGATTAAAATGATAATTGAATCTTTGATATCGTTAAGAATGGCTGCAATTAATGCTGCTAATAGCAAAAGTAGAATCATGAAATCTGAAAATTGTTTTAGTAGCATTCTTAAAACGCCGCTTTTGCGATTTTCTTCTAATTGATTTACTCCAAATTCGTGCAGCCTTTTAGCGGCTTCAGAATTATCCAAACCATTTTTTGAACTTTTTAAAAGACCAATAATTTCAGTATAAGAAAGGGAATACCATGTCATTCGATAGGTTTAATTGCGGTATTTAAAACGAAAAAGTTTTTATTTGGCTGTCCAACCGCCGTCAACCATCATGGAATGTCCTGTAATAAAAGACGATTGATCCGAACAAAGCCAAATTACTGCCTCGGCAACTTCTTCTGGATTCCCCAATCTTCCCATCGGTTCTAACTGCTCATATTGCGCAATTGCCTCTTTATTATCTCCAGTAGATCTAGAAATCATGGGCGTTTTTATTACACCGGGACAAACAACGTTCACTCGAATTCCAGTTCGGGCATTTTCCAAAGCTGCTGTTTTTGTTAAACCAATTATGCCATGTTTGGAAGCTACATAAGCTGGCAAGCCCTCAAAACCTACTTTTCCGGCAATTGAAGCACAATTAACGATTGCTCCTTTTCCATTTTTCAGCATGTGTGGAATTTGATGTTTCATACATAGAAAAACGCCTTTTAAGTTAACATCGATGACCTTATCCCAGTTTTCTTCTGTATAATCTTGTGTTTTTGCGGTTGCGCCCTCAATTCCAGCATTGTTATACGCATAATCCAAGCGTCCAAAATGTTCGATAGCCTTTGCGTGTGTTGCTTCCACTTCAGATGATTTGGAAATGTCACATGCATAAAAAACTACTTCTCCGCCCAAATCCTTGATCGCATTGAATGTTTCGTAATCTTCCATCCAATCTACAAGGACAACTTTAGCGCCTCTTTTTGCAAATGCAATTGCAGCAGCTCTGCCAATTCCAAAGGATGCGCCTGTAACTAGTGCGACTTTATCTTTAAATATTTTTTCCATGTCGTTGTTTATTAATTTTAAGAAAAAATGGTGGATTTTAATTCTGCTAAATGGATATTTTGGATGCCTTGAAATAAAGCATCCGGCGTGAAGGAAATACTATCGATTCCTTCTTCAACTAAAAATTGAGCAAATGAAGGGTAATCGCTTGGTGCTTGGCCACATAGTCCGATTTTTATTTTCGAATTTTTGGCCGTTTGTATAACGGAAGAAAGCATTCGTTTGACCGCTTCGTTGTTTTCATCAAATAAATTGCAAATCAAAGAAGAATCACGATCGATACCAAGTGTTAATTGTGTAAGGTCGTTTGAGCCAATAGAAAATCCATCAAAAATTTCAGCAAATTTTTCTGCTAGAATCACATTACTTGGGATTTCCGCCATAACATAAATCTGAAGTGAATTTTTTCCGCGAATCAAGCCGAATGTTTCCATGACGTCTAAAACTTTCTTTCCTTCTTCAACCGTGCGACAAAAAGGAACCATTATTTTAACGTTTGTCAAACCCAAATCGTCCCGAATGGTTCGAATTGCTTCGCATTCCAATCCAAAACCTTCTTTGTACAAGTCATTATAGTAGCGCGATGCGCCTCTAAATCCCAACATTGGGTTTTCTTCTTTTGGTTCAAATGCTGCACCTCCCAAAAGTTGCGCGTATTCGTTGGTTTTAAAATCACTCAATCGCACAATGACTTCCTTTGGATAAAATGCAGCGGCAACCATTGCAATCGATTCCGATAATTTTTCAACGAAATATTTCTTTTTGTCCGGATAATTTTTTGTCAGCAATTCAATTTCTTTTTTCTCCTCGCTATTTTTTATCTGGTCAAAATTAACCAATGCCATAGGGTGAATTTTAATGCTGTTTGAAATGATGAATTCCATACGCAAAAGTCCAACGCCATTGTTTGGATAAAAAGATAAATGGAATGCTTTATCGGGATCCGCGAGAATAAAAAGCGCTTTAGTTCGTGTTTCTGGGATGTTTTCTAAGCTGATTTCGTGCTCTTCCCATTCTAATTTTCCATCGTAAATTCTTCCTTCATCTCCTTCAATGCAGGAAACGGTAATGGTTTGTCCATCTTTCAATTTTTCTGTGGCATCGTTTACACCAACAACTGCATGAATTCCTAATTCTCTCGCTACAATGGATGCGTGGCTTGTTCTTCCGCCTTTATTTGTAACAATACAAATGGCTTTTCGGAGCAGCGCGTTCCAATCTGGATTTGTAGCCTCCGCAACAATGATATCGCCTTTTTGTACTTTTTTTGCATCTGCCAAGGAATGAATTATACAAACCTTTCCACTTGAAATGGCTCTTCCAACAGCTTTTCCACTGCAAATCGGTTTGGCTTTTGTATGAAGGGAATATTCTTTTAGTGTAATTTTCTCCTTTTGCGTATGCACAGTCTCAGGTCGGGCTTGAACGATGAAAAGGTTACCTGAAATCCCATCTTTTGCCCATTCTATATCCATGGGAACGTTGTAATGGTTTTCAATCTTTTTGCACCAATCGCCAAGTTTTTCAACGTCGGAATCCGTTAAAGAAAAAATAGATCTTTCTGCTGGTAATGTTCTTATATTCACCAAAGCAGTTTGACCATTTTCTGCATAGATTATTTTATTTTCTTTTTCGCCTAATTTCCGTTGAATAATACTCTTTTTCTGATTGCCGATTGCAGGTTTAAAAAGATAAAATTCATCCGGATTCACAGCGCCTTGAACGATTGATTCGCCTAATCCCCAGGAAGATGTGATATAGATTACATTTTTGAATCCGGTTTCAGGATCAATGGTAAATGCCACGCCGGCGCTTCCTATATCGGAACGAACCATTTGTTGTATTCCAATCGATAAAGCAACTTTAGAATGCTCGAATCCATTATCCAATCGGTATTTAATTGCGCGATCGTTGTAAAGGGAAACATAACAAGCTAGAATGGAATCGATTAGTTCCTTTTTTCCTTTCACGTTCAGAAAGCTATCGTGTTGTCCTGCAAAGCTTGCGGTAGGCAAATCTTCCGCTGTTGCGCTACTTCTTACAGCGACACTGACTAGGTTTACGCCTTTCAATTTTTCAAATTCCTGAATTACTTCCTTTTCTACTAGCGATGGGATTTTGCTCGATTTAATAAGTTCACGGCAGTTTTTTCCAACAACGGAAAGGTTACGTAAATTTAAAGTGTCTAATTTTTGTAATTCACTGTTAAGTCTTTCCGTTAAGTTATTCTCCTTTAAAAATTGCCAATAACCGAGCGTACTAAGTGCAAATCCATCCGGAATTTTTACGCCAAGCGGCGTCAATACGTGTAACATTTCTCCCAAGGAAGCATTTTTCCCACCTACAAGTTGAATGTCTTTGTTGGTGATATTTTTGAAGGGAATACAAAAAGCCATCTGTTCTATTTTTGAATTAGGGATGTAGGAATGAGTAGGTATTAAACTGAAAAATCAATGTGTTTCGATAGAATTTGCTGAAAATAAAATTTTTATTTCATCTGGAACCACGGCTTTTGCATCTTTCATTTGTCCTTCAGAAATGTACATTCGAAGTACCGTAAACACTGCATTTACGCCTTTTTTAATTTCAGCTTCGTTGGAGAAATCCTTCCATGCTTTCGCACCTTCTTCTTTAATAACTTCCGTATAAAAATCGTCTAACTTTTTACTCAGTTTTTTATGTTTTTTTTGCGGTGCCCATCCTTCTACGTAAAGTCCTTTTAGAATAAGTGGCAGTTGTGCTATTAATTGAAAATTCTCTTCTAACGTAAGGTGGTTTCGAAGACTTCTAAAAACCGCTCGCGTAATGCGTTCAGCGGCTTCTTTGTTGGATGTATCGCCTAATTCAAAAGCGAGTAGGTGTAGGAATTCATTTCCTCTCTGTGCGTGTTCGTCAAAACTTTGTAACATAGACTGGGTTTTTATAGGTGGATTTTTTATACTTGAATGCTTGTTCTTTTGTTTGTTGGTAACTCAACTTGCAACTTTTTAAGAACCATTTTTGATTCTATTATTGCTTCATTTTTCCTAGTTTTTTCCATGCAAAGTCGCGCTATCAAATAGCAAATAGTGGATTCTGCTCCTTGGTTTAGATTGATGTTGTATTTTTCCAATCCATCGTGACAGCCAGTTGTTTTTGGATTATAGAGCATTTGTTTCAAATGATTATTACCAAGAAACCAGCTAAATGCAGTTTCCATTTTTTCGCGGTAATGTTCTTCGCGGAAGACAAGGTGAAATAGTTGCAAAGTCTGAATTGTATATGCAACATCAATAGGTTGTTCACCGCCATCCATGTTCCGAATTTCCCCTTTTTGAAGCCATCCATCGTTGGTGATAACTCTGATCATTCCATCCATAAATAAATAATTGAGCAGAAAATCAAATGATTTTTTTGCAATTGCTCTAAAATGGCTGTTTTTAGACGATAAGTCGGCGTACAAGAGTGCTTCCGGAAGAATGCTGTTTCCGTATGTAAGGCTATCTTCAAACCATTCCCAACCTTCCTCTTTTTCTTTGTAGTACTTTTTAGATAAATTGGAACCGAGCTGGAAAATTAAATCCGAAATAGCGGCTGAATTGGAATGAATGGAATAAAGATAAAGTCCTTTGATGCAGAAAGCTATAGCGCGTGGCGAATCCATTTTTTTAATCGTTGGAATCGCTCTTTTTAAGATTATTTCCGCTTGAAAAGAAATGTTTTCTGGTAAAATCGTTCGGTCGAAAACCACTGTTGACAAAGCGAGTATTGCTCGACCATTAGAATCTTGTAAATTCTCCCAATCGTTTTTATCTTGTTCTAAACCATTGCTGTCCATGTAGTTAAAAAACTGTCCATTTTCCTTCTGGCAAGAACCGATAAAATGAAGGTATTTTGCAATCAGAATAATATTGTCATTATTTCGTTTGCGTTCCTGGTTCATACAAATGGCAATCAAGGCGCGGGCATTATCATCTAATGTATAACCGGAAGAATAATCTGGTGTATTTATCTTGCAGAATTGTACAACTCCAAATGTATGCGTCATGCGTTCTAAATGTTCCAATGAAATAGCAGGTAAATTATATTTCAGTGATTTATGAGTAATATATTTTTCAAGAAGCAAGGCATACTGTAAAGAAACATTTTTCCATTCAAACGCTTTTGAGCTATGAATTGCATTCATGCCAATTTGAGCACGAAGCTTCTCATTACCAAGTAATTGCAACAAAGCATTTGTCAGTTGAAGTGGATTTTCGAAATCAATTAAAATTCCGGCAGATTCCGACAGCAATTCCTTCGCGTGCGGAATAGCGGTTGCTATTACAGGACAACCAGAGCTCATTGCATACGCAAAAGTGCCGCTTACAGCTTGATTTCTATCTTTTGATGTGAAAACATAGGTATCTGAAAGCTGAAGAAGTTCTAATAATTCCGAAGTTTCTAAAAATTCATTAATAAAAAAAACATGGTTTTGAAGGTGAAGAATTTCTACTTTTTCTTTTAGCATTTCACGGTAAACCTCTCCTTCGTTTTTTAGAACTTCCGGGTGGGTTTTTCCAATAATTAGGTATAGAACATCGGGATGTATTTCTACTACTTCGGGCAAGGATTCCAAAGCGTTTTCGATGTTTTTATTAGAACTTATCAGTCCAAATGTGGAAACAATTTTACGATTTTCAAAACCATACTTCTGCTTTACTTCGTTCCTGTCCTGGTAAATTATCGGGTGTGTTCCGTGGGGAATAAGGGAAATCTTTTCCGGTGAAATGCTGTAGTCGTTTATAAGAATGCTTGAAGAATGTTTTGTCATTACAATAATACGAGCCGAAGCGGCAGCTATTTTCGAAACAACTTCTAATCTTTTGGCATCTGGATGAGGCAAAACAGTATGAAATGTTACGAGCAATGGCTTTTTTAAATAAGCAATGAAATGAAGTAAATAATCCCCATATTCTCCGCCAAATAAACCAAATTCGTGCTGAATTAAAACTGCTTTTATACCGGAATTGTTATTTATTTCAAGTGCCAAGGCTTTGTATGCATTCTTATTGGAAGTATTTAAAATAAACCGCACTTCACTTGGATATTCTCTAGCGGTTTTTTCTTTCTCGAGGGCACAAATTTCCACCTCGAATGAATCACTAATTTGTTCTCGAAGGGAATTTGTTAGATCTTTACTAAATGTTGCAATCCCACATTCTCTTGGTGGATAGGAGGAAATTAAAACTACTGAATTCTTCAAAGCTAGTAAGGATTTCATACGGTTGATTTTTTTATTTCTTGAATTAATTCGTCAAGATTAACGGAGACTACTCCAATTCTTTTATCTGCTGCCCCATAATAAATGTAGAGCAATTCATTTTCGATAATTGCGCCGGTTGGAAAAACGACATTGTTTACAACACCTGTTTTTTCCCACTCTAATTCTGGTGAAAAAAGCGGTTGTTGCAGTCTTCCAATTTCTTTGGTTGGATCTTCTAAATCCATTAAGGATGCGCCTGTATGGTAAATATATCCTTCATTGGAATCCTCCACGCCATGGTAAATTAACAACCAACCTTCTGGCGTTTCAATTGGTGGACAACCACCGCCGATGTAACTTGCTTCGAAATCCGATTCTCCCGAAAGAATAATGAAATCATTGATTTTCATTAAATATTCTTTCCAAAATGGATACGTCAAGTCTTGAAAATCATTGAAATAAACGATTTGAATGTCTGGATAAATTCGGTGTAGCAAAGCAAATTTCCCATTTATCTTTCTAGGGAATAAGACCACATCTTTGTCCCATAAAAATTGTTTGACTACCGTTTCTGGATCCGTACGTTTTGTCAATAATTTTACAAATCGTAGGTATTTTTCATTTAGATCATTGCAACTTTCAATACATAATTTGAATTCATGGTAGGTCAACTGCGGCGTTACAATTCCTTCCCGGTGGAAAGTTTTTAAATCTTTAGAAGTAATTAAAGCTCCCAAAGCATTTTGTCCATCGTATGCTGTATACGTAATGTAAAAAGTTCCGTTGATACAAACAATTCTAGGATCTTCAACGCCATGTGATTCATAGGGTTCAACTGGAACAATTATCGGCTCTTCGGAACGATACGCAAGCTCTGTTGGGGAACTTAAGATACAATGTCCAATAGTAGAATAGTTTGCTTTGTTTGTCGCACGGTAAAACAGGTGAATTTCATTTCCAACGCGAATCACAGCGGGATTTAAGACGCCATGGTTTTCAAATTTATTTTCTGTTGGCTCCAGAATTATCCCTGATTTTTTTAAACTTACCATTCCATTTAGGATTTAATTATTTCCAAAACTACACTAGCGTGTACTCCATTTTTAGTAAAATGTAAACAAGTGCGATTCGTTTTGTTTTGGAAATTTTCACTCCAATTTATATACATGAAACAATTGTAAGTTAAGTAGTTAGATATTTAAAGTAAAGTCTTTGAAGGAAGTTGTTTCTTCAGTATAAGTGCTAATTTCTTCAATTAAAGAAATCTGTAAAACAGGAAAAATTGAAGCCTGAATTAATTCTTATGGGAAAGGAGAATTCTCAGTTTTTAGTTGAAAACGGCTTAGTGAGTGTTTAAATGAATTATTTGTTATCGATCGACTAAATTTCTAAAAGAACAACAAGTTTCTTCAATGAAAAACATATAATTTTATAAATTACTTCATTTTTTAATGAGTAAATAATTTAAAATTAAGCCTTTAAGCAGTTTTGTGTTTAAAAACGTAAATGTTTCACCGTATTGCCGTTGTTGATCAATTGCTTCAGCGAATCGATTCCAATTTTCAAGTGATTATCCACGAATTTAGAAGTTACCAATGTATCGCTTTTATCGGTTTTCACGCCTTCTGGAACCATAGGTTGATCGGAGACCAGTAAAAGTGCGCCGGTTGGGATGTTATTTGCAAAGCCAACCGTGAAAATTGTTGCAGTTTCCATGTCGATTGCCATAGCGCGAATTTTTTGCAAATAGCTTTTAAACTCTTCGTCGTGCTCCCAAACGCGTCTGTTTGTCGTGTAAACTGTTCCTGTCCAATAATCTTCCTTGTAATCGCGGATTGTGGTTGAAATAGCTTTCTGCAAGGCAAAAGCGGGCAGGGCTGGAACTTCAGCTGGAAAATAATCGTTACTCGTTCCTTCGCCGCGAATCGCTGCAATTGGCAAAACTAAATCCCCAACAAGATTTTTCTTTTTTAATCCACCACATTTTCCAAGAAATAAAACTGCTTTTGGATGAATAGCGGATAAAAGATCCATGATAGTTGCAGCAGAAGCGCTTCCCATCCCAAAATTAATAATTGTAATTCCATTTGCCGTAGCACATTGCATTGGCTTTCCTTTTCCTACAATTTCAACCTGGTGCATTTCTGCAAATTTCTCTACATAATTCAGGAAATTGCACAATAAAATATATTCTCCAAATTTATCAAGTTCTTGACCTGTGTAGCGCGGTAGCCAGTTGTCAACAATTTCCTTTTTTGTTTTCATATACCTTGTTTAGTATTCCTTTAAATACCCAACTGGAACTTTCTCCCCAGCTTTAATCGGAACCGTTAATGTATTCTCCTCCGGTGGAATAGGACAAGAATAGCGGTATGAATATACACAATATGGATTGTAAATACGATTAAAATCTAATTGAACATTTTTCTTTGTTGGAATTTGAAAATCAAGATAACGACCGCCGCCATAGGATTCTTTTCCAGTTGTTGCGTCACGAAAGGGAATAAACAAATAATTTTTGTATTCTTTTTTCTTTTTTAATGCCATATTTTGATAAACCGTCAAACGATTTACTATTCCGCCGATTTCAAAATCAACGTAACCATAACGCCGGTAAATTGGCAACCGATCTGTTGAGGTTGGCATTTTAAATTTTTTTCCGATGGATTTTGTAAATATACCGGCAATGCGATAGCTTGAATCTACTTCAAAATAAGCTAATCCCTCAAAATGATCAATTTCCGTCTGATTGAGAATGTGGTTGGACGTATCCATCAATTCCCCCATGTGTTTTACGCGCAATTCTATAATGGAATCCTTGTAGCTTTGACACAGAAAAACGGACGGTATAAGAAATGCAATTAACACAACAAAAAGCTTTGATATTGAGTTATTTAAATAAATCATCTTGAACCAAAGATTGAACTCCCAACGCGTACTAAAGTACTTCCTTCTTCCACTGCGATTTCAAAATCACCACTCATGCCCATGGATATTTCCTTGAACGTTGAATTTTCTGAGAAATAAGTGCTTTTTAAGAACTGAAAGATCTGATATAACTGCTTAAACTCAGCGCGAACTTTCTCCTGATCTTCTGTAAAAGAAGCCATTCCCATTATTCCGGTAATTCGAATGTTTTTAAGGTGTAAAAATGCTTCAGATTCTAAAAGTTCCTTTGCTTCATCTAGTGAAAGTCCAAATTTTGTTTCTTCACTGGCAATGTGAAACTGCAACAAACAATCCAAGATTCGATCGTTTTTTACTGCTTGTTTATTTATTTCCTGTAACAATTTAAAGCTATCAACAGAGTGAATCAGGGAAATAAATGGCGCAATGTATTTTACTTTATTACTTTGCAAATGTCCAATAAAATGCCATTGAATATCCTTCGCTAAAGCCGCTTGTTTTTCAGTTATCTCTTGTACTTTGTTTTCGCCAAAATGCCTTTGTCCTGCTAAATACGCAAGCTGTAAATCACTTGCAGGATAGGTTTTAGAAACAGCAATCAACGTTACGTTGTCCGGTAATTTATCTTTAATTGCTGCTAATTTTTCTGAAATCATTATTCATTGATATTGTAAATGGTCAGTCCACTGCGCATTTTAGGTTCAACCCAAGTCGATTTAGGTGGCATAATCAGTTTGTTATCTGCGACTTTTTTCACTTGTTCCATCGATATTGGATACAGTATAAAACCTACTTGAAACTTTCCCTTGGTAATTTTTTCTTCTAGAGAAGCGATACTTTCTGCGCCACTCATGAATTCAATACCATCATCCGTTTTTAAATCGTGGATACCAAGTATAGGTGTAAGAACAGATTGCGTTAAAATTTCAGCATCCAAACAGCGAACAGGATGGTTTGTGTCAATTATGGAAGGTTTGCAGTTTAACTCGTACCATTCTCCTTTTAAACACATTGTGAATTGGTGTTCCTGTTCCGGTTTTTTTGCAGCCGATATCTTTTTTACCGTAAACGATTTTTCAAGTTCAGCCAAGAATTCTTCTTCCGAAAGGTTATTCAATGTTTTAACCAAACGGTTGAATTCCAAAATCTTCAAGCGATTTTCGTCCATAAAAAATGCTAAAAACGAATCTTCATTCTTGAAATGGGAGGTTCCCTTGGAGATTCTGTGTTTTTTTAGTCCGGCAGAGGAAGCGGATCGGTGATGC
>JBEDAD010000133.1:0-4171 GCA_041177985.1 Bacteroidota bacterium
GGTTTTCCGTTACACCGCCCAACACCATGTACGCATCCCCAATTGTTTTGATTTTCTCGAGTTTGTAGCGTTCCACTATTTCATCAAATTTCGTGAAATAATATTCTAGTTTCTTCAGTAAACGAAAGGGTTTAATATCCCGTGATTTGAGTGAGAAATCAACAAAATCTGTAAAAAGGATGATGCCATTTTCAATCCGTTTGGGAGAGAATTTAGCGTTTGTATTTAAGTCTTCCAGCACTGTAGCGGGGAAAATATTACTTAATAACTCATTGATGCGTTGGTCTTTGTAAAAAAGGGATTTGAAAACTTCAATTTTCGCTTGTATGAGATTTGGATTGAAAGGAATAGTGATAAAGTCAACTGCTCCTTCATTTAATCCTTTCACCATCTTCGATCCGTTGACAGAATCGGCAGTCATTACAATTTTATAAATATGCTTGGATTGGTTATTTTTTAGCTGTAACAATTCTGACGCTTTCTCGGGCGAATCATCAATGTTTACAAGTAAAATTCCTATTTCTTTTTGGTGCAAAATCGCTGCAGCTTCCTCGGTATTATTCGCCAGCAAAACGTTGTTCCCACCACCGGATAAAATTTCTTTCAGTCCTTTTTGATTGGTTTGATTTTCATCAACGATCAATATATTTATAAAGCGTTCCATCGTGTTTTTACTTTAGGTAACTAAAAATTAAAAACCACCATGACAAAAGGCTTTTCCTTTCGAAGATTTTGCTTGACTTTCCATTTAGCGCAAGAATTGGAGAAGAGCCTCTTCAGCGGATACACTTGGATTTGTAAGTGCTAAAATGCGTTGAATTACGCCATCTACGATGGAATCTGGACAAGACGCTCCCGAAGTGAGAATAATGGAAATCGGACGATTGGAAGGCAAGAAATCCGTAAGTTCAACGATTTTCTCTGCGTGAATATCGAAGGAATGAATTTCGTTTTCGGAAACGATTTCCCCGGCGGACTTTATAAAATACGTTTTAAATTTCCGTTCGAGCAATTCCACCAAATGTGTTGTATTTGAACTGTTGTAGCCACCAATTACCAAGGCGAGATCCGCTTCTTTTTCCAATAAGCCAAACGTTGCAGTTTGGTTGTCATTCGTTGCATAGCAAAGCGTGTCACGCGTATCAGCAATGTGATTTTTGATTGCTTCATCTCCGAACTTGCGTACCATAATTCCACGTAAATAATCGGTGATTTCTTGTGTCTCCTGCGCCAGCATAGTCGTTTGGTTCACAACACCAATTTTAACTAAATCCCGCTCCGGCTCAAAATTACGGGAATATTTTCCTGCGAATACAGAGGGGAAATCAATAATATCCCTTTGACCAAGAATAAATTCACCCAAAATTTCTGCTTCGTGAATATCTTTTAAAATAATTGTTGGGGCATTTTGCAGGCTGCGTGAAAAAGTTGCACGCGTTTCTTCGTGGTTGCGTTTTCCATGAATAATTACGGTATGCTTATCTGTTCCTAGTCTTTCAGAACGGTTCCAAACTTTTTCCACGAAAGGACAGGTTGTGTTGTATTTAGAAACATTAACGCCAATGGAAAGCAGTTTGTTTTCTATTTCAACGGTTGTACCAAATGCGGGAATTATGACGATATCGTCGGAATGGAGTTCTTCCCAAGAAATGAGTTGGCTTCCATCTGTATCCTGTATAAATTGAATGCCGTGGCTCATCAAATCCTCGTTTACATCTGGGTTGTGGATCATCTGGCTCAATAGAAAAATTCTTTTTTCCGGATTTTCAGCGATTGCCTTGTAGGATATTTCAATTGCATTTTCTACGCCATAGCAGAATCCAAAATGTCGAGCAATGTAAAAACGCACGGTTCCAAAGTCCAAAACACTCGGTGAAAAATCTTTTTTGCGTGGATCTTCCAACTTTCGTTTCGCCTTCACTTTACTGATTATTGGCGAACGGTAGAATTCTGGAATTTCGAAATTTTTCATTTTTGGTTTTAATTAGATTAACGCAATTTCGCAATTTTTGTTTGAACGGCCTTCAGAATAAGACTGGCATAAAATTAATAAAAATTATAAGCGGTGAAATAGATGCTAAGCTAATAGTAGTTGATTATCGCATCCAATCCTTTAAATCATAGGCAAAAAAAATAGCCGCCTTTTCAGACAGCTATTTTCAGAATCATTTTCGCCGATTATAGGCTTACGTTCATCTCTTTTTTATGCGTTACCTTGTAACTGAAATTTAGAAGTTTTCCTTCTTTTGGTTTTAGGCTGAATTTCCATTCAATTATTCCCGTTCGCGCGTCTAGTTCTCCTTTTCCAAGTTCCAACGTTTCGATGCTGATTTCGGCATTCTGCGTAATTGGAACTTGATCTTGCACTACAATTTCAATTGGTGTGGCTTTCATGTTTTTGACTTCAATAGAGTAGGAAAGAATCCGCTCTTTTTTATCGCCAACGATTTTCTCTTTGGTATCTTTTTTAACCAATAATCGCTTTACCATGATATTTGGATCTTTTCCAAGGCTCAAATTCAAGGTGTCTTCCATGGAAGTTGGATCGATGTACGTTTCGCCGACATAGCTGCCGTCAAAGAAAATATTTGCTTGCGCAGGAACCAATCCAAGTTCATCCAGTTTAGAAAGTTGTGCAATCAAATAAACGGAATTATCCAATTTCGGAACGGTGTAATATTTATAGTTTGCTTCCAGATCTGCAACTTTGATAAGCACCATGTGCTGTTCGTTATTTGATTTTATCGTGTATGGCAAATCGATCCGGAATTCTGCAGATGTCAGTTGGCGGACAACCTCAACAAATTGTGCGGAAGTTTGGCTCATCACGTCATCTTGGACGCCAATACTATTAGAATATGCAATACTTTTTTCCGATTCTTTTTTCATCATCGATTGTGGCGCATTGTCTCTGTTATTTCCATAGTTTCGGTACACGTAATAATCCACGTACCAAGGATGAAGTGTCGGTTTAGTCTTGTTTTGGAACGGATTATTGGTGGAAATATTCAATTTTACATTTTCCCAATCCAAACCGGAATTTTGGAAAACCTGCGCTTTGTAGGTTAAATTTATTTTGGATGTTAATCCGTCGCTGCGCAAATCGTACAACGGAACCCAACCCGCATTTTCAACTAAATAAGAGATACTTATTTTTCCTGTAACGATTTCTTTTGTGGAGAATGTTACGGTTATGCGGTGCGTTGGACCTTGATCTTGTGGGAGTAAACCGCTGCTACTTTGGTGTTTCTTCAACTTCGACAAGCGGTCGTTCATTGCTGTTTTTCTCTCCAGTTTCTCTGCTTTTTTTCGGTTCAACGCTTGCAGTTTCTTGTTGATTTCCGACATTTTTAGCGTGTAATAATCTACGGCTTGCTTGAGTAAATTAATCGAGTCGTTCACTTTTCCTTGACCGCGAATTGCGCCATTATTGGATAAAATGGTTTTTGTAGCCAGCATAACATCGATATCGTCCTGAATATCTTGGATGTCGTAGCCAATAAATTTTATGGAATCTTCCAACAATTGAATATCGCGTCGGATTTTTAGCGGGAGACCTTCCAAGCTCACTTCAGCTGGTTTTGGATAAAAAACGGAGTATTTAGAATCTAAAATAATGGAATTTCCAGTTGCTTTTACCTGCAAACTTTTGGCGTCGATGAACGGACTAATTCCTTCAATGATAATTTCTGTAGTTCCTGGTTTTAGGGAATAATTTGCTTTTTGAAAAATCTGCGCTCCCTGCGCATAAACGGTTACTTCTGAAATGGTCGATTTTACAATTTCCTTGTCGAGCGCTTTAGCCGGAAACAGGCACGCCATTATTACTCCAATTCCAATTATCTTTTTCATACGTCTGTTTTTTTTTGCAGTACAAGAATCGTGACAATCGGTTCAATTGGTTTGTGAAATAAATTGAAGTAAAATTTAATTTACTCTAAATCAGATGTTTAATAGGTGTAAAAAAAACCAATCTCACGACGAAAAATCCGAGTCAAGTAATACCATTCACTAAAGCGGAAAGATTTTTTTAGTTAGATCAACGCTTTTATTTCCAAAATAATTCGTTTCGCTAAATCGTCTGCCATTTGTTCATTTTGGCTTTCAGAATAAATTCGAATGATTGGTTCGGTATTGCTTTTTCGCAAATGCACCCATTCTTTCCCGATAT
>JBEDAD010000134.1:0-5063 GCA_041177985.1 Bacteroidota bacterium
GATTATCCAATTTCTCATCCGCTGCGTATCCCCAATATTCTTTCCGAACTATTTCATGCAATTTTTCTGCAAATGCTTCTGCTAATCTATCCGCAAGTGCTTTCAACAAGATGGAATTATAATCATCGTGGTCGTTTTCAAAACTGGTAATGTATTCTTCCATTCCTAATCCTGTCGTCACAACAAAACCGCCAATGTAATCTTTGATTCCGGATTCTTTTGGTGCAATAAAATCACTTAGTGCACTGTTTGGCTGTCCAGCAGTTTTCTTAGTTTGTTGTCGCAGAGTATGTTGAATATTCAAGATTGTGTTACGCGATTCATCGGTATAGATTTCAATATCGTCTCCTACGGAATTAGCTGGAAACAATCCTATAATTGCGCGAGCTTCCACCCATTTTTCTTCTATGATTTTAGAGAGCATCTTTTTTGCGTCTAGAAATAAGGATGTTGCCTCTTCACCAACAACTTCATCTTCTAAAATCGCTGGATAGCGGCCATGCAATTCCCATGTTTGAAAGAAGGGTGTCCAATCGATATAATCTACTAAGGAATCTAGCGGGAAATTTTCAAAACGGGTGATTCCCATTTTTACTGGAGGGAAGCAATCTTCTTGTTTCCATTCAATTTTTGTTTGGTTTTTTCTAGCAGATTCAATAGAAAGCAATTGTTTTGCTCCGCGGTGTTTTTCGTGGTGTTCCCGCACGCGCGCATACTCTGATTTTAAATCGAGAACAAATTGATCTTTTTTATGTCCAAGTAAACTTTCCACAACTGTTACAGCGCGCGAAGCATCGGAAACATGTATGGTTTGTCCTTTTGTGTAATTTTGCTCAATCTTAACAGCTGTATGCACTTTTGAAGTTGTAGCGCCGCCAATCATCAGTGGAATAGACAAATTTGCACGTTCCATTTCTTTTGCCATTGTTACCATTTCATCCAAGGAAGGCGTAATTAATCCACTCAATCCAATGACATCTACCTTTTCTTGTATGGCAGTTTGAATGATATTTTCAAATGGAACCATTACGCCCATGTCAATTACTTCGTAGTTATTGCAACCCAAAACAACGCCAACAATGTTCTTTCCAATATCGTGGACATCGCCTTTAACGGTTGCCATTAATACCTTACCAGAAGAAGACCGCACGCCATTTTTTTCCGCTTCAATAAACGGCAATAAATACGCAACCGCTTTTTTCATTACACGTGCAGATTTCACTACTTGCGGTAAAAACATTTTTCCACTTCCAAAAAGATCCCCAACGGTATTCATTCCTGCCATCAATGGACCTTCAATTACTTCAATTGGTCGCTCAAATTGGTGCCTGCATTCTTCGGTGTCTTCATCGATGAATTCAACAATTCCTTTCACTAAAGAATGCGCAAGCCTTTCATTTACTGGAACATTTCTCCAGGAAAGGTCAATTTCGCGTTTTTTACCATCGCCTTTTACAGTTTCTGCAAGTTCTAATAAGCGTTCGGTTGCATCTTCGCGGCGATTCAACAGTACATCCTCCACATGCTCCAACAGTTCTTTGTCGATATCGGAATAAATCTCCAGCATCGTTGGGTTTACGATTCCCATATCCATTCCATGCTGGATTGCGTGGTATAGAAAAGCGGCATGCATAGCTTCCCGAACTTTATCATTTCCACGGAAAGAAAAGGAAACATTGGAAACACCGCCACTGATATGTGCCCCTGGAAGATTTTCTCGAATCCACTTTGTCGCTTGAAAGAAATCTAGTGCGTTGTTATTGTGTTCCTCCATTCCCGTTGCAACCGGAAAAATATTTGGATCGAAAATGATATCATTTTGCGGGAATCCAACGGTATTCACCAAAATATCATAAGATCTTTTGCAGATTTGAATTCTTCTTTCAAAGCTGTCTGCTTGGCCATTTTCATCAAATGCCATAACAATAACAGCTGCACCGTAGCGTTTGATTTTTTTCGCTTGGCTAATGAAATTGTCTTCACCTTCTTTTAAGGAAATTGAATTTACAACTCCTTTACCTTGCACACATTTTAACCCGGCTTCAATTATTTCCCATTTTGAACTGTCAATCATTATTGGAACGCGCGCAATATCCGGTTCAGAGGCAATTAAATTAAGAAATTTCACCATGGCTTCTTTGCCATCGATCATTCCTTCGTCCATATTTATATCGATAATTTGCGCTCCTCCTTCAACTTGATCCCTTGCCACAGCAAGTGCAGCTTCAAAATCACCTTCTTTGATCATGCGTAAAAAAGCTCTGGAACCAGTTACATTTGTGCGCTCGCCAACATTCACAAAATTACTTTGTGGCGTAACGATAAGCGGTTCAAGACCAGATAATTTTAAAGTTGCTTTTGTATGGATTGACATGGTTATTCGTGATTTTTTAGTTTGGATTTTTTTCGATTAGACGCGTTTAAAATTAAACCAGATTAAATTTTCTTGGTGTATAATTCTTAGCCATTTCTGCAATTGCTTGGATATGTTCTGGAGTAGTTCCGCAACATCCGCCAATAATATTCACCAAGCCTTCATCGAGAAATTCCTTGATTTGTTCCGCCATTAATTCCGGTGTTTCGTCGTATTTTCCAAATTCGTTTGGTAAACCTGCATTTGGATGAGCGCTCACACCAAACGAAGATTTTTGATCGAGCACTTGCAAATAGGGACGCATCATGGAAGCTCCCAAAGCACAATTCAAACCAATTGTTAATAAAGGCATGTGAGCAACTGAAATTAAAAAAGCTTCCGTGGTTTGTCCTGTTAAGGTTCGACCACTTTGATCTGTGATTGTTCCGGAAACCATAATTGGCAATTTTACATTTCGGTCCTCAAAAACAACATCTATTGCAAAAAGTGCAGCTTTTGCATTAAGCGTATCAAAAACCGTTTCAACGAGTAAAATATCCACTCCACCATCCATTAATGCGTTGATTTGATCTTTGTATGCGTCGACCAATTCGTCAAATGAAATTCCTCTAAATCCTGGGTCGTTGACATCGGGTGAAATGGAAGCTGTTCGGTTAGTTGGTCCGATAGAACCAGCTACGAATCTTGGTTTGTTTGGGTTTAACCGGGTAAATTCATCTGCTACTTCCCTTGCTATTTTTGCCGATTGGTAATTTATGTCGTAGACAAATTTTTCTAATCCGTAATCAGCTTGGGCAATCCATGTTCCTGAAAAAGTATTTGTTTCTGCGATATCTGCGCCTGCTTCGAAATATTTTCGGTGAATATCTTGTATGATTTCTGGGCGAGTCAACGAAAGAAGATCGTTGTTTCCTTTCAAGGATTTTGGATGGTTTTCAAACCAGCCCTTGCGGAAATCATCCTCTTCTAGTTTATGGCGTTGAATCATCGTTCCCATTGCTCCATCGAGAATGAGAATACGGTTTTTAAGAATTTCTTGTATTGACTGCATAGTTTTTTAAAATAATAAACTATGGAAAAAGGGAGGTGCTAATATGCACACTAACTTATCTTTTCCTGATTTTTTTTCAGGATTGGATTTGGCACCTTCTCGTAAACGAGGGTTGCCAAGGTTTCAAAGGGCCTAATCCCTCCACCTTTCTTCATAAGTTTATTTGAATGAACGAGGTACAAAGATACAGGTAAAATTCTTTTTAGCAAAGAAATTCCTATTTTTACAACGAGGGAAGAATATGAAAAAGTTTATACACAGTTTCGGTTTTGCTTTTAGTGGGATTTTTCAATTGCTCCGAACCGAAAGAAATTTTGCTATTCAATTTTCGGCAATGCTTCTTGTCGTACTTGCGGGTTTTTACTTCTCCATTACAATTTCGGAATGGCTAATAATTCTCTCCATTTCTGCGCTTGTACTTACTTTGGAAGCACTTAATTCAGCAATTGAAAAGGTATGTGATTTATATTCAACTGAAAACGACTCAAGAATCAAATTAATTAAGGATATTGCAGCTGGTGCAGTCTTGATTTCTGCAATTTTCGCTGCGATTATTGGGATTATTGTATTTGGAAAGTATTTTTGAAAGCAATTAAAGCTTTTCTTTTTTTAACCATTTTTCTCTTATTTTTTTCATTGCATAATGGGCTATGAGACTTGATCCTGAGCCAATTAGTGCGCCAATCAAAACGTCACTTGGATAGTGAACACCTAAGTACATCCGAGAAAATCCAACGCCGCTTGCCCACAAATAAGCGGGAGCCACAACGTACCATTTTGGATATTCCAAACTTATAGAAGTTGCTGTTGCAAATGCCATGGAAGTGTGCCCGGATGGAAAAGAATAGGAACCTGCGGCAGCATGTTTCTGAATATCATTCGGATACGTTACAAATGGTCTTTCGCGCTCGATTCCGACCTTCAAACTCAACGTAATTATGCCGCTTACCGCTTGAGCAGAGAGAGATTCCAAACCGTCAAATACCAACTGATTATTTTTTTTAACGATTCCAACGGTAATTAATCCAGCAGGCAAACCTAAAGCAACTGGGGTGTCTGTATTCGTTACAAAACGAAAGAATTTCCCACCATTTTCAGTATAACTGCCATTGATTTTTTTTAGGAGATTAATATCACCATTTTGAGCGTAGGATGAAAAACCGACTAATAGAAGAATACTGGATAAAAATAAGCGCATAGACTTTGATTCAATGCTGCAAATGTAAAGAAATAAACGATTTTGCAGATGTTTTTAGTTTATAACTAGAGCAATTATAAAAAGGCTATTTATACTTTCGACTTTAAAATTTTCTGTCCGGATAATTGGATTTTTTCAAGGTTTATTTTTTATCACCATTCTTCTGTTGGATTTTAATTTTATAGTTTATTTATTGGGTAATTATTTCAGATATATTTGATACAATAAACAGAAATTTAGAGTAATCATGAAAATTTTTCTCCTAGCGCTTTTTAGTGTGATAGTAAGTAATGCGAATTGTCAAAATTTCCTGCGTGACAAATACAATACCTATTTTCCAAATAATAAGTCTATTCAACTCGCAAAATTAGAACGGGAAAAAGATAGTTTGATTAAAGCAAACGACAGTCTTCAAGTAGCGCAGACAATTGCTTTAGATA